>JAWKIR010000003.1:600000-848561 GCA_041394245.1 Acidimicrobiales bacterium | reverse complement strand
CGAGACCGGACATCTCGTGCTCGCGACCCTGCACAGCAGAACCGCTCAGGGCGCCGTGTCGCGAATCGTCGAATCGTTCGGCGAGGGCAGTCAGAACTTCGTGCGAGCCCAACTGGCCGATGCACTGATCGGTGTCGTCAGCCAGCAACTGGTTCCCGCCGCGACGGGTGGTCGAGTCCTCGCCACCGAGGTGCTGACCGCGTCGACCGGCGTGTCGAGCCTGATCCGCGAAGGCAAGGTCCACCAGATCGGCGCCGCGATCGACACCGGCGCGGCCCACGGGATGCAGTCGATGGATCGAAGCCTTGCGACGCTGCTGCGACGCGGTCTCGTGACCCGCGAAACGGCACTGGCTCGCTGCGTGGACCCGACCGGTATCCAGGAGCTGATCCGATGACCTCCACCCTGTGGACCTATGCCGCGATGGACGGCGACGGCAACACCGTGACCGGTGAGATCCGGGCGGGCAGCGAGGGCGACGCGGTCAGCCGCGTGCGCGACCTCGGCTACCGCCCCGTCAGCCTGCGCGAGCCGAGCACCAGCATCTTCTCCCGGGACTTCCAGATCGAACGATTCGCCGGCAAGGTCGACGCGGCCGAGCTGGCGGGCAGCATTCGCCAACTCTCCGCCATGCTGCGGGCCGGTGTTCCCATGATGCGGGGACTCAACGTGATCGTCGAACAGAGCGACGACACGTTGGAGCGGGCCTGGGCGGCGGTGAGAACCGACATCGAGAGCGGCGATGCGTTGTCCGCGGCGCTCGAACGCCACCCGAAGGTCTTCGACACCATCCTCGTGAGTCTGGTCCGCGCCGGCGAGGCCTCGGGCACACTCGACCTCGCCCTGACGCAGGCGGCCACCGCGCTCGAACGCCGTGCCGCGCTGCGACGGAAGGTACGCAGCGCCCTGGCCTATCCGATCGCGGTCCTCGCCCTCGTCGGTGTCGTGGTCGTCGCGATGTCGTTGTTCGTCGTGCCGGTGTTCAGGTCCGTCTACGCCGACCTGGGCGGGGAGCTCCCGCTGCCGACGGTCGTCGTCCTCGCCGTGAGCGGGTTCCTCAGCAGCAACATCATCCCGCTGATCGCCGCTTCCTTCCTCGCCCGTGCCGCGTTGCGGAGGTGGAGAACCACGCCTGCCGGCGAGCTCGCCACGGCCCGGTTCATCCTGCGGCTCCCGATCGTGGGCGATCTCATCCGCCGCACCGCGCTCGCTCGGGCCTCCCGATCGCTTGCCGTCCTGACCGCTGCAGGGGTGCCCCTGCTCGAAGCACTCGACATCGCCGGGAGGGTCAGCGGCAACGCCGTGATCCGGACGGTGTTCAACGACGCCGGCGACGCCATCCGCAACGGCCGGACCCTCTCGTCGGAGTTGGGAAAGCACGCCGTCATCCCACCGCTGTTCTCCCAGGTGGTCGCGGTCGGCGAGGAGTCGGGCGACCTGACCGAGATGCTCTCCCTCGTCGGCGACGTCTACGAGTCCGAGGTCGACACCGCAGCCGAGTCGTTGTCCGCGGTCGCCGAGCCGCTGCTCATCGCCTTCCTCGGTGTGGTCGTCGGCGGCATCGTCTTGTCGCTCTACCTGCCGATGTTCCGACTCGTCGACCTCGTGCAGTAGCTGGGCCGTAGGGCCCAGCCGGGCGGTGACCTTCGGCCACTCCCCCCGGCCCGTTTCGCCCCTGTCGGACGTTCGCACTGATCCGCCGATCCGGCCTGCCGATGCTGCGGCCGATTCCCGACGACCGGGCACCAGCCCGGCCCCACCACGAAAGACCAGCCATGAATCGACACCGCACTCACACCGGCGCACGGGCCACCGGCGACCGAGGCTTCACTCTCATCGAGGTCATGGTCGTCGTGCTCGTCATCGGCATCCTGCTCGCCATCGGCGTGCCGACCTACCTCGGCGCTCGTGAACGGGCCCAGGATCAGGCCGCTCGCTCGACCCTGCGCAGCGCGCAGACGACGGCTGCCGTCGTCTACACCGACAACGGGACGTACCGCGACGCCAACGTCGCCAACATGCGTGCCGCCGAGCCGGGATTCACCTGGCGAAACAGCAACTCGGCATCTCGCGACCAGGACGAGATCAGCATCGCCTCCACCCGGGACGGCTCGGAGTGGGGTGCGGCGACGCTCTCCGACTCGGGCGAATGCTTCTACATCCGCCTGCGGGCCGACGGCAGCACGCTCTACGGCCATGCGTCGGGCAGCTCCTGCACCGGCAGCAAGGCACTCGGCGTCGGCGACTCCGAGTGGTAGGAGCCGCTCCCTGCCGGGAGAACTGAGTCGACCCGACCGGATTCGATTCGAGCGGGCGATCGACCAGAGATCGACTCGACGTCAACACGGGCCCTTCGGGGCTCGTGTTGCGGTTTTCGGCAACAGCCGGCCGAACTGGATCCGTCCCGTCATACTGCGAGACGCCGTGCCGATGCTGGCGACCATGACCGGCAGTTCCGGCGCCACCGCGCAGCCACACCGCGAATCGAGCCGACAGTGATGACACTCGTCGTCTCCGTCGTCGCGTTCGTGGCCGTCGTCGTGATCGCGATCGGCGCCGGGACCATCCGGACGCTGCGTCGGACCGTCGCCGGCCTCGAAGAACGGAACGCTGCCGCAGCCGACCCCGACCGCGATCCGCTGACGGGCGTCGCCAGCTGGTCGGGCCTCATCACCCACTTGCGGCGCGCCCGCGCCCGCCGGACCGACAGCGACGACGACATCGCCCTGCTCGCGTTCGACATCGGCGAGTTCGGCGCGCTGAACGCGACACTCGGTCGAGGTGCAGGCGATCTCGTCCTGACGACCGTCGCCACCCGGATGCAATCGAAGGTCAGGAACGGGGAGGTCCTCGCACGAACCAGCGGGGCCCGCTTCATCGTCGCCCTCGAGGCACCGGTGACGGCCTACGGCGCCCGCCGCGCCGCCAGCCGTCTGCTCGACGCCATCCGCGAACCGTTCGAGATCGACAACGCCACCGTCGCGGTCGACGCCCACGCCGGCATCGCCGTCGGCCGGCGCGTCGACGGCGAGCGGCTGATCGACGACGCCCAGACCGCCCTCATGAAGGCCCGCAGCGACGGCGCCCACCACGCCGTGCTCTACACCGACTCGCTCCGCCGCGACACCGAGAAGAGCTTTCATCAGGCGCAGCAGCTGAAGACGGCCGTCGCCGACGGCGAGCTCTATCTGGCCTATCAGCCCATCCATCGAACCGACGACGGCGCCCTCGCCGGGGTCGAGGCGCTCCTGCGGTGGGACAGCCGGACATTCGGACCCGTGTCGCCGGTCGACTTCATCCCGATCGCGGAGGACACCGGCGCGATCGTCGAGATCGGCGCGTGGGTGCTCCAAAAGGCGTGTGAGGACCTCCAGCACATCGCCGCCGAACGAGACGACCTGTTCCTGTCCGTCAACGTGTCGCCGCACCAGATGCGCAAGCCCGGTTTCCCCGAGCTCGTCGAGGCAGTCCTGGCGAGCACCGACGTCGCCCCCTCGTCGCTGCAGCTCGAGATCACCGAGTCCACGCTGGCCCGTCCCGAAGAGGTCGAACAACAGCTCCTGGCGCTCCGACACCTCGGCGTGCGCATCGCACTCGACGACGTGGGCACCGGCTACTCGTCGCTCGCACAGATCGCGGCGTTGCCCGTCGACGCCATCAAGCTCGACCGGTCCCTCATCAGCCGTCTCGGGGGCGACGACGACAGCGGCGCGGCGCGGGTGTTCGCGACGCTGGCCGCACTCGGACGGTCGCTCGGTCTCGACGTGATCGCCGAGGGGGTCGAGACACCCGAACAGGCGCGCATCGCCCGTGAGGCCGGCTGCTCGCACGAGCAGGGATACCTCTACTCCCGGCCGGTGAAGCTCGACGAAGCGGTGGCCTACACCCGCCTCGACATCGGCGACCGCTCCAGCTGAGAACGGTCTCGGGCTGATCGGCTCACGACAAGATCATCGCCCACGATGGCCCGAAGGTCACAGGCCCGATGAGGTTCGTCACCACCCGCTGAGGCGGACGATTCGTCGGCGTCAAGAGCGCGCGAAGCACCGCCGTTGCCCGGCGCATGGCCGGGAGATTCGAGCGACGAGAAGGGATCGGAGTGGCTGTTGCGGCCGCGCTGATCAGCCTCACGCTCGCGGCACCGGCAGCCGCCGAGGAAGCCGGACCCGCCGCCGACGCGCACTCGGCACCCACCGTGGAAGTGATCGTCTCCGAGCCGGTCGGGGAGGGCCAGGCCCCCAGCTTCGATGTCGTCGAGACCGACCTCGACGGCCTGCTGGACCTGCTCGACACGGTCGAGGACGGCGAGCGGGTCGAGTGGAACGGCACCGCCCGACTGACCGTCCGACCCGCCGATCCCGGGTTCGCCCACGGCGCACCCGCCCAGCGGGCCAGCCTCGAAACCGCGTGGGACACGACACTCGGCTCGTCCGACGTGGTCATCGCCGTGCTCGACAGCGGGGTGACGCCAGGACCCGAGTTCGGCGATCGCCTCCTTCCCGGCGTCAGCATGATCGACGGGGACCCGACCGACGACAGCTTCGGGCATGGAACCGCGGTTGCGAAGGTCGCTGCCGCCGCCCACAACGGCAGCGAGGCCGCCGGGGTCTGCCCTGCGTGCCTCGTCCTGCCGGTCCAGGTGGCCGACGCCAACGGTGGTGTGGCCTGGTCGGCCGCTGCCGAAGGGATCGTCTGGGCCGTTGATCACGGCGCCGACATCATCAACCTGTCGTTCGGGGGACGCGCGACGCCCTCGGTGGTGAGCGAAGCGGTGGCCTACGCCCTCGCCCAGGACGTGATCGTCGTCGCTTCCGCGGGCAACTACGGCGATGACGCGCCCTTCTACCCCGCAGCCCTCGACGGCGTGATCTCGGTCGGCGCCCACGACGACCTCTTCGGGCGCTACCAGTGGTCCAGCTACGGCAGCTGGGTCGACGTCGCCGCTCCGGGCTGCATCCACGACGTGCACGGGCCCGACACCCTCGGTTGCGGCACCAGCTTCTCGTCGCCGTGGATCAGCGGCGTGGTCGGTCTGCTGATCGCCGCGCAGGGCCCGACCGACCCGACCACCGCCGAGCAACTGCTGGAATCGGTCGCTGCGCCGCTCACCTGGGTCGAGACCGGCTGGGTCGCACCCGGCGAACTGTTCGGCCGACGATTCACCGACGTCAACCCCACCAGCTACTACGCCCAACCCGTCGCATGGCTCGTCGCCAACGACATCACCACCGGCACCACCCCCACCACCTACGCCCCCGACGCCCCCGTCACCGCGCCCAACTCGCCACCTTCCTCTACCGCCTCTCGACCAACGACAGCCACAACGACCAGACCCACACCGCCGCCGCCACCGCCGCCGCCACCTTCACCGACGTCAACCCCACCAGCTACTACGCCCAACCCGTCGCATGGCTCGTCGCCAACGACATCACCACCGGCACCACCCCCACCACCTACGCCCCCGACGCCCCCGTCACCCGCGCCCAACTCGCCACCTTCCTCTACCGCCTCTCGACCAACGACAGCCACAACGACCAGACCCACACCGCCGCCGACACCGCCGCCGCCACCTTCACCGACGTCAACCCCACCAGCTACTACGCCCAACCCGTCGCATGGCTCGTCGCCAACGACATCACCACCGGCACCACCCCCACCACCTACGCCCCCGACGCCCCCGTCACCCGCGCCCAACTCGCCACCTTCCTCTACCGCCTCTCCGCCGGCTGAGCGCGACGCGGTCTGCGCTCGTTGACCATTCAGAGAGGATCAGGCGACGAGACCGGGTGAACCTCGGCTCTCGCCCTTCGTCTCGGCCGCCCGAGGCAGCCTCGAACTGCGACGGGGGTCCGACCCCCCAATGCAGCGGTCAAGGGGCGAGCATCATTGCGTACCCGGACCTGACCCGCTACGACTCGAACACCTGCGGATACATCGCAGTGGTCGCCGCCGACATCATGTCGACGCGATCTGCCCGCGGCACGGTGGCCGCGAACTCGAGTCCTTCGTCGGCCAGCCAGCGACCGCCCTCGGGCAGATCGTCGAGCGCCCGCGACACCACCGTCCGCGGATCGACCGGTGGGGCCATCATGCGCGAATGGTCGGCCCCGTTCGCCCGGAACGCCGGCGTGTCCATGCTCGGGGCGACGACGGCCTGGGTCACGACCCCGCTCTCACGGATCTCCCAGCCGACGGCCTCGATCAGGTTGACGACGAACGCCTTCGTGGCGCTGTAGAGACCGACGCCCGCGGTGCCTGCGAGCGCAGAGCCCGAACTCGTCGCGACGAACCCACCCCGCCCTCGGGCCACCATCGCAGGGAGTGCCCATGCAGCGAGATCGACGACGCCCTTGCAGTTGACGTCGAGGTGGGCCTGACGCTGGGCCGCCGACATGTCGAGGAAGTTGCCGACGAAGCTGATGCCGGCGTTGGCGACGGCGAGACCGATCTCGAGATCGCCGACCTCGCTCGTGAGGGTGTCGAGCCACGCAGGATCGGTCACGTCGGCCACCACCGCCCGTGTCTCGCCGGACAGCTCGGCGGCGACGTCGTGCACCGTCGGGTCGCGGTCGACCATCACCACACCGACACCGCGCCCGTGGATCTCCTCGACAAAGGCGAGACCCACCCCCATCGCTGCGCCCGTCACCACAGCCCAGGGTCCGAATCGTTCGCTGAATTCCGTCATGGCATCGAACCCTACTCGTCGCCCTGATATGGGCCCGATCTGCGCCGATGCTCCCGGCCGAAGGGGGTCTCATGTCATCCACCGCACCATCGCCGACGGCAACCGTCGACCAGCCCACCAACCGAAACGCACGACTCGCCCTCCGCGAGTTCCTCAAGCTCGAGAGCGCCGGGGGCGTGTGCCTCCTCGTCGCGACCGTGACGGCGTTGGTGCTCGCCAACTCGCCCCTCGGCCACACCATCGCCGAGTTCTGGCACCACCACGCCGTGGTCATGGTCGGGCCGGTCGAGATCGACGAGTCGCTCGTCCACTGGATCAACGACGGCGCCATGGCGATCTTCTTCCTGGTGGCCGGCCTCGAGATCAAGCGTGAACTGGTCGTCGGCGAGCTCCGCGACATCCGTCGCGCCGCACTCCCGGCCATCGCCGCTCTCGGCGGCATGATCATGCCGGCGGTGATCTACGTGATGATCAACGCCGGCGGTGACGGCGCCGGCGGTTGGGGCATCCCCCTCGCGACCGACATCGCGTTCGCGGTCGCATTGCTCGGCGTCGTCGGGCGGCGTCTGCCCTCCGGCCTCAAGGTGTTCCTCCTCAGCCTCGCGATCGCCGACGACATCGGCGCAGTGCTGGTCATCGCCATCTTCTACAGCTCGTCGATCTCGTTCACATGGCTCGGCATCGTCGGTGGTCTCCTCGCCCTCGTCATCTTGATGAAGCGGGCCGACATCTGGTTCGTGCCCGCCTATGTCATCGTCGGCATCGGCCTCTGGGTGGCGATGCTGGAATCGGGCGTCCACGCGACGCTCGCCGGTGTCATCCTCGGACTCATGGCGCCGGCGGTCGCCCGCAAGCCCGACCCGACGCTCGTCGCCGTCGAGCCCAGCACCCCGCTCGGTGTGTTGCACGAAGTGCTGACCGACGCCCGAGAGACGATCCCGGTCACCGATCGCCTCCTCCACACCCTGCACCCGTGGACGGCGTTCGTCATCCTGCCGATCTTCGCCCTCGCGAACGGCGGCGTCGAGCTCTCCGCCTCCGGACTGGCCGATGCCGCGACGAGTCCGATCACGCTCGGCGTCATCGGCGGCCTGGTCGCCGGCAAGTGCATCGGCATCGTGGTCGCCACCCGCCTCGCCGTCGGCTTCGGCATCGGCTCGCTGCCCGAGGGTGTGAACTGGCGGATGATCACCGGTGTGGCGCTGCTCGGCGGCATCGGATTCACGGTGTCGTTGTTCATCACCGGGCTCGCCTTCGAAGACCCGCACCTGCAGGACGCCGCGAAGATCGGCGTGCTCACCGCCTCGGTCCTCGCCGCCCTCGCCGGTTCGCACGTCCTGAAGCGAGAGGCCGCGGCACTCCGCGACTGAGGCATCGCCGGGCCGATCCTCGGATCGCAGACCAGCCCTCATGCGGGCGACCGAGCTGCCGAGACTGCGGTCGAGTCGACGGATCGCGCTCACCTGTCAGGCCATGGACGGCGTGAACAGTCCCCCGTGAGGACCTGCGGTGCCCCGTTCGACCCCCTCTTCCCTGGCGATGGCGATGCGACGCCTCATGGCGTCGGTCGGTGCACTCACGATGCTGGCCGCGGCTTCGGCGGTACCCGAACTCGGCCTGTTCACGCCGGCGGCGGCCGCATCGCCCTGGGACCAGATCGGCCGCGACATCGACGGCGCGACGGCAGGTGACCAGTCCGGCTACTCGCTGGCGTTGTCCGACGACGGCACCCGACTCGCCGTGGGCGCCGTTCGCGACGACGGCACCCATGCCGGCTACGTCCGGGTGTTCCAGTGGACGGGTTCGGCCTGGAGCCAGATGGGGGCCGACATCGATGCGGAGTCGGTCAACGACGAATCGGGATACTCCGTGGCGTTGTCGGCCGACGGTTCCCGACTCGCCGTGGGTGCGCGGCTCAACAACGGCGCCGCGAACTTCGCCGGGCACGTGCGGGTCTTCCAGTGGACGGGTTCGGCCTGGCAGCAGGTGGGCGCCGACATCGACGGCGAAGCGCAGTACGAACAGTCCGGCTACTCGGTGGCGTTGTCCGCCGACGGTGCCCGACTCGCCGTCGGCGCGCCCGGGGGCGACTCGAACCGCGGGCTCGTGCGCGTGTACCTGTGGTCGGGCACAACGTGGACCCAGCTCGGAGAGACGATCTCCGGCGACACCGTGTCGGACACGTCGGGCTGGTCCGTGGCGCTGTCGGACGATGGCACTCGACTGGCCGTGGGTTCACCCGGCAACGACGACTCGGCCCCGAACGCGGGGCGCGTGTCGGTGTTCACCTGGACGGGTTCGGCGTGGACACGGATGGGGTTCGTGGACGGCGAAGCGCCAGGCGACTTCTCCGGTCGATCGGTTGCCCTGTCGGCGGACGGGTCCCGTCTCGCCGTCGGGGCGGCCAAGAACGACGACGCGGGAGCGGACGCCGGACATGTGCGGGTGTATTCGTGGTCCGGCGCGGCGTGGATGCCGCTGGGGGCCGACATCGACGGCCAGTCGGCGAACGACCAATCGGGCGCGTCGGTGGCCTTGTCGGCCGACGGATCACGCCTCGCCGTCGGGGCGACGGGAGCCGGACCGGGGCAGGTCCGGATCTTCCTGTGGACGGGTTCGACATGGTTGCAGTCGGGTGCGAACGTCATCGGCGAGGCGGCCGACGACCGATCGGGCACGTCGGTGGCCATGGCCGCCGACGGCGTCGCCTTCGCGGTCGGCGCGCCACGCAACGACGGCGCGGGAGACAACGCCGGCCACGTACGGGTCCATGGTTCACTGACCCCGACACCGGTGCCGGGACCGCCGCTCGACGTGAGCGGTGTGGCGAGCGATTCCCAGGTCACGGTGTCGTGGTCGGCACCGCTGTCCGATGGCGGTTCGCCCATCACCGGGTACTCGGTGACGGCATCGCCGGGCGGCGCGACCTGCTCGACGTCGGGTGCACTGTCGTGCACGGTGGCCGGACTCACGAACGGGACCGCATACACGTTCGCGGTGATGGCGACCAACGGCGAAGGGACCGGTCCGCCTTCGGCCGTGCCGGGTTGGCTGACACCGGCGACGCTCCCCGGGGCCCCCACCGGCGCGACCGCACGGCTGTCGGGCGAGACCGAGGCGGTCGTGTGGTGGACGGCGCCCGAATCGAACGGGGGGTCGGCCATCGTCTCCTACACGGTGACGGCATCGCCGGGCGGCGCGAGCTGCGAGACCACCGGCGCACTGTCGTGCACCGTCAGCGGACTCACGGCGGGCGAGACCTACGCCTTCACGGTCGCCGCCACCAACGGGATCGGCACCGGCCCGCCCTCGGCGGCATCCGAGACCGTCGTGGCGACGGCGCCCGACGCCCCGACGGGGGTGATCGCCGTGGCCGGCGACGCCACTGCCACGGTGTCGTGGTCGGCACCCGTCTCCGACGGCGGGTCGCCCATCACGATCTACACGGCGACTGCGATCCCGGGCGGCGCGACCTGCTCGACCGCAGTGCTCCTGTCCTGCACCGTCACCGGCCTCACCAACGACATCGCCCACACCTTCACCGTGACCGCCACCAACGCCATCGGCACCAGCCCCGCATCGACCGCCACCGCACCCGTGACCCCGACGGGGCCGTCCGGGGAGGTCACCTCGGTCGTTCCGGGCACGCCGACGAGCGTGGCCGCATCGCCCGGCGACCGGGCGGCCACGGTCACGTGGGTGGCACCCGCGCCGGGCAGCGGAGCGCCGGTCACCGGCTACACGGCGACCGCGTGGCCGGGCGGCGCGACCTGTTCGACCACGGCGGCGCTGACCTGCACGGTGACCGGGTTGACCAACGGCGTGACCTACTCGATCACCGTCGTCGCGAGCTCCGCCGGCGTCACCGGCATGCCGTCGGCGCCCGCGGTCTCGGTGACACCGACGACGAACCCGCCGGACGACGGCGATGTCGGAGCGGGCTCCGTCGTGAACCTCCCGGCCACGCTCGCCCCGTGCCCGACCCCCGCCCTGCCGTTCACCGACACCGCCCAGGTGATCTCCGAAGCCGACGTTGCCTGCCTGTTCGGACTCGGCATCACCACCGGCACCTCGGCCACCACCTACAGCCCCGACGGCCTCGTCGACCGCAACCAGATGGCCTCCTTCCTCGCCCGCCTCTGGCGCGCCGCCGGACTCGAATGCCCGAGCCCCGCCCTGCCGTTCACCGACATCGCCCAGGTCATCTCACAGTCGGACATCGCCTGCCTCTACGGGCTCGACATCACCACCGGCACCTCTCCCACCACCTATGGCCCCCACGGCCTCGTCGACCGCAACCAGATGGCCTCCTTCCTCGCCCGCCTCTGGCGCGCCGCCGGACTCGAATGCCCGGCGCCGACGGTGCCGTTCACCGACATCGGCTCGGTCATCTCGGAGGCGGACGTGGCCTGCATCTACGGGCTCGGCATCACCACCGGCACCTCCCCCACCACCTACAGCCCCGATGGCCTCGGAGGCCTCGTCGACCGCGACCAGATGGCGTCGTTCCTCGCCCGCATGTGGCGCGCGATCGGCGACTCCTGACACGGATTCGCCGTCCTCTCGGGCGACGCCCGGCCGCGCACCGGCACTACGCTGATCGCCCGACCGGGGGTTTCGCGCCGCGAAATCGTGCGGTCCCGCCCCCGTAGCTCAGTGGATAGAGCATCGGTTTCCTAAACCGTGTGCGCAAGTTCGATTCTTGCCGGGGGCGCAACCGGGCGCCGCTCGGGTTTGGGAGCGGCGCGGATCGGGAAGGCCACTGTCGGTTGCCGACAGCAGCCGCACCCGTCCACTCCGAGGAGCCACCGTGAACGCCATTGCCCAACAGCTCGCCAACCACCCGAGCCGAGACACCTTCGACACCGTCGAGCTGGCCCGGGCCATCGAGGCGTGCGTCGAGGCCGCGGCCGTGAGCGCGATGTGCGCCGACGCGTGCCTGGTCGACGAGAGCGACGCCGACATGCGTCGGTGCATTCAACTCGATCTCGACTGCGCGACGATCTGTACCGCGACCGCGCAGGTGCTCAGTCGGCCGGCCCCGAACGGTGAGGTGTGGCGGCGCTTGCTCGAGACCTGCGCCCGGGCGTGCCATGCCTGCGCCGCCGAGTGCGAGACCCACACGCGCTCGAAGCACTGCATGACCTGCGCCGACACCTGCCGCCGCTGTGAGATGGCCTGTCAGCAGCTGCTCGCTGTGGCCGCCTGACTCATCGACGTCAGGGCGGGGTGACGCCGTAGCGCAGCACGAACCAGCGCACCGCCTCGCTCACCCGGGCGTCGACCGTCAGCTCGCCGCGCCGTTCACGGTCGGCGAGGAAGGCGTGGAAGTTCGCATACGTCCGGGTCGGGCCGGCCTCCCACACCGTGCGGGCGAGCTCCGGGAACCGGTTGTACTCGCCGAGGGTGAGACGAAGCACCGCAGCGGCCGACTCGCTGAAGACACCGAGGCATGTGCGTCGCCCGATCGCCACCCGTGGCCGACCTGGGAGCTCGTCATCAGCGGCACGGTCAGGGTCATCATCGACGGCGAGGAGTTCCTCGCCCACGCAGGCGACACCATCCACACGCCCGCCGACGTCGTCCACACCTATGTCGTCGAGAGCAACGACGCCCACATCGTCGGTGTCCGCGCGTTCGCCGGCTCGCTCGACATCGAACTGCTCGGACCGCCGCTCGCGGTGTGAACCGGCTCGCACCGGCGGCCGCCGCGCCAGACTGGGCGGATGACCATTCGCATCGGGTTCGTCGGCTGTGGATTGATCGCCGGCTTCCACGCCTTCGGGCTCTCGCGGGTCGTCGATGCCGACATCGTGGCCGCGTACGACATCGACGCGGAACGGAGCCGTGCGTTCGCCGCCGCCCACGGCGCACAAGTCGCCACCTCGGTCGACGATGTCGTCGCTGCCGTCGACGCCGTCTACGTCACCACCTGGACGGCCGCGCACCCGGCCGCGGTCGAGCAGGTCGCCGCCGCCGGTCTCCCGGTGTTCTGCGAGAAGCCGCTCGGCGTCGACCTACCGACCGCCCGGGCGATGCTCGACACCGTGCAACGAGCAGGCGTCGTCAACCAGGTCGGCCTCGTCCTGCGATCCTCACCGGCCTTTCGCTGGTTGCACCACGAAGTCCGCTCCGGCGAGCACGGGGAACCCATGAGCATGGTGTTCCGCGACGACCAGTACCTCCCCACGCGGGGGATGTACGCGTCCACGTGGCGCGGTGATCCCGCCCTCGCCGGTGCGGGCGCTCTGCTCGAACACTCCATCCACGATCTCGACCTGATCGAGTGGATCATGGGCGACATCGTGTCAGTGAACTGCACCACGGCTCATGCGCACGGCATCGACGGGATCGAGGATCAGGCGAGCGTGATCCTGCGGACGGCCGACGGCGCCCAGGCCGTGTTGAGCTCGACCTGGCACGACATCGATGCCCGGCCGAGCCAGCGGTCGGTCGAGGTGTTCTGCCGTCTCCGCTACCTCGCCGTCGAAGGGGACTGGTTCGGACCGGTGCGATGGCAGGACGCCGATGGCGAGCCTGCGACGCTCGAAGGCAAGGAGCTCGTCAACGCGGCCCTGGCCCACGACGGGATCGCCGGCGCTCCCGACGCCGACTTCGTCGCCGCCGTCCGCGAGGGGCGACCGGCACACCCCGACTTCTCCGTGGCGGTGCGAGCCCACGAGCTCGCCGATGCCGCCTATCGCAGCGCCGCCGCCGACGGCGCACCGATGAGCGTGGCCCGCGACACGGTCACCAGATCCGACGCGCCGCCGCCCAGTGACTGAGTTCGTGGCGATTCGAGAGCTGCAGCTTGCGCAACACCGCCGACGCGTGGGTCTCGACCGTCTTCACCGAGATCGTCAGCTGCTGGGCGATCTCCTTGTAGGTGTAGCCACGAGCAAGATGCCGCAGCACCTCCTTCTCGCGGGTGGTGAGGGCGTCGAGGTCGTTGTCGGCGTCCTCGACCTCGGCGGCCGGGGGCCCACCGGCGAACGCGTCGAGCACGAAGCCGGCGAGCCGGGGCGAGAACACGGCATCGCCTTCGCTCACCCGGATGATCGCGTCGACCAGTTCATCGGCCGAGATCGACTTGGTGACATAACCGCGAGCGCCGGCCCGCACCACGTCGATCACGTCCTCGGCGGCATCGGAGACCGACAGGGCGAGGAACCGCGTGTCGACACCGGCGGCGTCGATCTCCTCGATCACCTCGCGTCCGGTACCCGAGGGAAGGTGCACGTCGAGGAGGACGACATCCGGGGACCACTGCTCGATCACGGCGACCGCGGCGGCGATGTCGTCGGCCTCCGCCACGACCGTGACCCGATCGCCGATCTCCGAGCGCACGCCGCTGCGGAACATCTGATGATCGTCGACCAGAACGACGCGGGGCGGGGCGGCTGCCATGGTCAGACCGTATCCCTACGTGCGGCACCCACGAGCGGGGCGAAGAGCTCGACTTCGGTGCCTTCCCCGCGAGCCGACCGGATGTCGACGGTTCCCCCGACGCGCTCCATGCGGCCGACGATCGATTCGCGCACGCCCAGGCGGTCCTCGGCCACCGCGGCGGGGTCGAACCCGGCGCCGGTGTCGCGCACGAACACGCGCACCCCGTCGTCCTCGACTTCCGCGTAGACCGACACCTGGTCGCAGCCCGACCACTTGGCCGCGTTGGTGGCCGCCTCGCCCATCGCGGCCATGAGCGCCTCGAGCGTGCTGTCGAGGGCGATGTCGCCCACGACGACCTGCTCGACCGCGACGTCGAACCGATCCTCGACGATGCCGGCGATCCGGTCGACCGAGTTCTTGAGCGTGGTCGCCGCCGGATCGTCGGAGTCGGCATAGAGCCAACGACGCAGCTCGCGCTCTTGTTGACGGGCCAGGTGGGCGATCACCTTGGGATCGTCGGTTCGCTGGATGAGCGCGAAGGTCTGCAGGACCGAGTCGTGCAGATGGGCGGCCATGTCGGCTCTCGCGTCGGCGTGGAGCCGGCGCCGGCGCTCCTCGGCCCGGTCTCGCATGAGGACCGCGATCCACGGTCCGATGATGAGCGCCGCCCCGCCGAGCACCAGCGAGGTCGCGAGGATGCTGCTGCGGATGACCTCGAAGGAGAGGTTGCCGGCGATGAGGGCGGTGATCCCGGCGCCGACGACCAGGATTCCGGCGCCGATGCGGACGGCCTCGGACCGGGTGGCTTCGAGCTGCGGCTGCACCTGCCACACGACGACACCGACACCGATGCCGACGACGACGACCGGCCACACGACCTGACCGGGAAGCCCGAGCCCGAGCGCGTTCTG
This sequence comes from Acidimicrobiales bacterium, assembly GCA_041394245.1. Classification (NCBI taxonomy): domain Bacteria; kingdom Bacillati; phylum Actinomycetota; class Acidimicrobiia; order Acidimicrobiales; species Acidimicrobiales bacterium. The sequence continues at coordinate 833,573 of JAWKIR010000003.1, read as the reverse complement.
GGTGAGGACGACACCCAGGACGATGAGGGTCAGCCCGATGCCGCGCCGGAGTTCCGGGGTGTCGCTCCCACCCGGCTCCGGCGTGGGTCCCGACGGGAGAACCGCCCAGGCGAACAGGTACAGCAGGGCGCCGGTGCCGGTGATGCCGAGGACGATGGCGGCGATCCGCACCACGGGCGGGTCGACCCCGACCGCTCGGGCCAGGCCCGCACACACACCGGCGACGACCCGGTCGTTGGTCGACCGGTTCGGCAGGTTGCGGCTGGGAGTGGCGGTCGCCTCGGTCACGCCTCCATGCTCGCACGAACCGGCCCAGTTGCGACTCGGGGGTGAACCCGGAGCGGTCCCCGAGGTCTCAGGGTCGAATCAGGGTCGACCCCGATGGGCAGATCGTCGCCCAGGCGTCAGAGTTGGATCCATGAGCGAAGAGTCGACCACCGACGACACCACCCAGGAGCTCCCCCCGGCTCCTCCCCCCGGCGATCCCATCGGTCCCCGGCGTCTCCGTCGCAGCAATGACGACCGGATGATCGCCGGCGTGAGTGGTGGGATCGCCGACTACTTCGGCATCGATCCGATCATCGTGCGCCTGGCCTTCGTGGCGCTCGCCCTGCTCGGCGGCAGCGGAATCGGGTTGTATCTCATCGCGTGGCTGGTGATGCCGCACGCCCACGAGGACGAGAGCATGGCGATCAACGCATTGCGCGGCGGTCATCGACCGGGTGGCCGGGCCTTCCTCGCCGTCGGCCTCTTGCTCGTGGGGATCGTCGTGCTTTCGGGCTCGCTGTTCTGGCTGCCGCTCGGCGATGGGCTCTTCCTGCCGCTCCTCATCCTGGCGGCGGGCATCGCGCTGCTGGTGTGGCCCGCCGACGGAACGGACTGGCACGACCGCTGGCACCGCCACGACGCCGAGTGGCGCAGCGAACGCGAGGCGGTCCGTTCCGAGTGGCGTCGGGAACGCGACGAATGGCGTGAGAGTCGACACCAGTGGCGTCACGGCTATCGGCAGGGCGTTCAGGGGCAGGGTGTTCAGGAGCAGGGTGTTCAGGAACAGGGTGTGCAGCCCGAGGGAGCGACCGACGCCCCGGCACCGGCCCGGCCACCTCGCTCGGCCCGGCGCCGACCTCGCCCGGCACCGTTCCTCGGCCCGATCGGCCTCGCGCTGCTCCTCGCGTTCGCCGGCCTCACCGTGTTCGCCGATCGGGTCGGCTGGTGGAGCACCGACCCGGCCGCGTTCTTCGCCATCTGCCTCATGGTCATCGGCGTGGTGCTCGTCGTCTCGGCCTTCGCTGGACGGGCCCGAGGCCTCATCTGGCTCGGTCTCTTGCTGCTGCCGATCGCCTGGGCCGTCGCCGCGGTCGACCTCACCTGGTGGGACGGCGTCGGTGAGGAGTTGATCACCGTCGACAGCCTCGATGAACTCGCTGACGAGTACCGATGGGGGGTCGGCCAGCTCCACATCGACCTCGGCGACCTCGACCTCGACGGCGAGGATCGCGACCTCGCCATCGGCCTCACCGTGGGCGAGCTCAAGATCTGGGTGCCCGACACGCTCGGCGTCGACATCGACCTCGACGGTCGACTCGGGTCGGTCATCGTCAGCGACCACGACCTGCGCCTCAACGACGACGGTGTCGACGTCGCCCTCGAACGCAGTGTCGGCGACCCGGCCGGTGGCACCCTGCATCTCGACGTCGACCTCGGCATCGGCGAGGCCGAAGTCATCGTCTGCGGCGGCGGGACGATCCCATGCCCATAGTCGGACTCTGGATGCTCGGACTCATGATCGCCGTTCTCCTCGACCAACTCCCCAAGGAATCCTGATGGACACCCACCCGATCGACCCGATCGCCCTCATCGCCGGCCTGTTCTTCGGACTCGCCGGGCTGGCGATCTTCGCCAATCAGCAATGGGAGGACGTCGACGTCACGGCGTTCACCGCCGCCGGCGTGATGCTCATCGGCCTGCTGCTGCTCGGCCTCGTGGTGGCTCGCTTCGTCAGGAGTCCGAGCACCCGGTCCGATCCGGACACCCCCGATTCCTGACCCGCCACAGCGGTGTCAGACACCCGCTACGGACTCAGCCGACGGCAGCGGCCACGAACCGGGACAGCCCGTCGGGGTCGAAGTGGGCGATGAGCTCGCCCTCGTCGTTGCGGGAGAGATCGAGCGACGGACAGAAGAACTCGGTGTCGCCCACCCAGAAGTCGGGTGACCCGCGCACGCCGCGACGCCGACCCTCGTCGTAGTCGGATTCGACCCCTGGGTCGGGATCGGTCCCGGGCGTCGGCAGCCCGTGGGCGGCGGCGATCTCGGCCAGCACGGCAGGGTCGGAGATGTCGGCTCCCCGCTCGAAGAGGGCGGCCCGTACCGCGAGGGCCACTTCCAGGCCCTTGGCGGTGCCTTCCCGGGCGGCGGCGGCGCAGAGGTTGAGGGCGGGGATCGACGTGGTCGGCCAGGCCGACGGATCGAACCCGGCGAAGTCGTCGACTCCGAGCTGGTCGTGCAGCACGCCGATCTTCATGGCGATGGCCTCGGCATCGAACATCTCGCCGTTGACCCATTCGAGCGGCCATGCCCGAACGACCAGGTCGACATCGGCGCCGAGCTCGTCGAGCTGGGCGACCACCCGCTTCAGGCCGACATGGGTGAACGGGCAGGTGATGTCGGCGAACACCTCGAGACGTCTGCGCATGTACGCCAGATTACGGGCGCCCGAAGTGACCCGCGCAGCCGCGCGTCAAGACGGGACGAAGGACCTTTGTCTCGGCCGATCCAAACGCCGATGCTCAGTGTGAACAGGGAGACACAGATGACCGACACACCACGGCGGCTCGTCATACTCGGTGCCGGAACCGGCGGAACGCTCGCCGCGAACCGGCTCCGCAAGCAGTTTCCGGTCTCGGAGCTGATGATCGACATCGTCGACGAGAACGACACCCACGTGTACCAGCCCGGCCTCCTGTTCGTGCCGTTCGGGCTGGCCAAACCCGATGAGATCGTCCGCCCCCGGGGTGACCAGCTGCACGACGACATCACCTACCACCTGAACCCGGTGGCCAGGGTCGACATCGATGCCAACCGGGTCGAGCTCGGCGATGGGGCCGTCCTCGACTACGACGTCCTCCTCGTTGCCACCGGGACGGTGCTGCAGCCCGAAGAGACCGAGGGCCTCCTCGGCGATGCGTGGATGGACTCGGTCTTCACCTTCTACGACATGGAGGGGGCGACGGCGCTCCACGACGCGCTCGAGAACTTCAGCGAGGGTCGCCTCGTCGTCAACGTCGTCGACATGCCGATCAAGTGCCCCGTAGCCCCGCTCGAGTTCGTCTTCCTCGCAGACTGGTACTTCACCGAGAAGGGCGTCCGCGATGCGATCACCATCGTCTACGCCACCCCGCTCGACGGAGCCTTCACCAAGCCGGTCGCATCCAATGCCCTCGGCTCGTTGCTGGAGGACAAGCACATCGAGATCGTCACCGAGTTCAACACGGGCGAGGTCGACAACGAGAACAAGATGCTGATCGGCTACGACGGCACCGAGGTTCCCTTCGACCTGGCCGTGATCGTGCCCCTGCACGGCGGCGCGCCGTATGTCGCCGAGTCCGGCGACCTCGGCGACGAACTCGGTTTCGTGCCCACGAACAACGCCACGATGCAATCGCTGGTTCGCCCGAACATCTTCGTGCTCGGCGATGCCGCCGACGTGCCGACCTCGAAGGCGGGGTCGGTCACGCACTTCGAAGGTGAGGTGCTCGTCGAGAACATCGCATCGTTCCTCGCCGGCACGCCGCTCGAAGCGAGCTACGACGGGCATGCCAACTGCTTCATCGAGACCGGGTTCTCGAAGGCGCTGCTGATCGACTTCAACTACGAGACCGAGCCGCTTCCGGGCCACTACCCGAGCCGTTTCGGCCTGCCGCTCCTCAAGGAATCCCGCATCAACCACCTGGGCAAGCTCATGTTCCAGTCCTTCTACTGGCACGGCCTGCTCCCCGGCCGCGACATCCCCGGTATCGGCGCGGACATGCCCGATCGCGGGAAGGAACCCGTCGAGACCTCGTGACCCCGAGACGAACGAAAGAGAGAACGAGATGACCATCGCAACACTCGCAGGCGTCGACGTCGAGCTGAACGAAGAAGGCTTCTTCGTCGACCCGGAGCAGTGGACGACCGACATGGTTCCCCAACTCGCCGAGGAATGGGGCATCACCGGCCCGCTCACCGACCAGCACTGGAACGTCATCAACTACATGCGCCAGGAGTACTTCGAGAAGGGAACCGGTCCGACGGTTCGCAAACTCGGCAAGTCGTCCGGTGTGAGCGTCAAGGAGCTGTACCAGCTCTTCCCCGGCGGTCCGGCCAAGTTGGCCGCCCGCATCGCCGGCATCCCGAAGCCCAAAGGCTGCATCTAGACAGGAAAGGTGGCCGTCATGGCGACATTGGCCGAACAGTTCGACACCAAGACCACATCCGAAGGCGAGCCCGAGCCGATCACCAAGGTCTCGATCGTCATCTCCAAGGCCTCCCTCGAGGAGATCTATCCCGGGCTGATCATGGCGAACGGGGCCCGCGCCGAGGGCATGGAGGCGAACGTCTTCTTCACCTTCTTCGGACTCGACGCGATCCACAAGAAGCGTCAGGACCACATCAAGGTCTCGACCGTGGGCAACCCCGGCCTGCACATCCCGACCTGGGCCGGCGGCCTGCCGGGCGTGTCGGCGCTGATGACCAAGTACATGGAGCATCAGATCGAAGCGCTCGACATCCCGTCGATTCCGGACTTCATCGAGATGATCTCCGACACCGGGGCCGGCGTCTACGCCTGCCTGGCGTCGGTCGACCTCTTCAAGCTCGAGCGGGACGACTTCGTCGAGCACGTCGACGACATCATCACCATCGGCGACTTCTACGAGATGGCCGCCGGCGGCCAGATCATCTTCACGTAGCGCGACCGCTACCGTGGCGCCGTGCGTCTCTTCGACACGGCCCGCGCCGAGACCGTCCCGTTCGAACCCGGCGAGGTGGTGTCGATCTACGTCTGCGGCATCACGCCCTACGACTCGACCCACCTGGGCCACGCGAACACCTACGTCACCTACGACCTCTTGATCCGCCGGCTCGAGGATCTCGGCCACACCGTGCGCCTCGTCCGCAACATCACCGACGTCGACGACTCCATTCTCCCGAAGGCACGTGAGCTCGGCATCGACTTCCTGGAGCTGGCGGCGACCGAGACCGCCCGGTTCCATCGCGACATGGTCGCCCTCGACACCCGGCCGGTCGAGGTCGAGCCCCATGCCACCAAGTGGATCGACGAGATGGTCGCGTTGATCGAACGGCTCGAGGCCGGCGGCCACGTGTACGCGGTCGACGGCACCGTCTTCTTCGACGTGGCGACCTTCGAGTCGTTCGGGGCGGTCTCGGGCTACGACGAGGAGACCATGATCGAGTTCGCCCGAGAACGCGGCGGCAACCCCGACGACCCCCGTCAGCGCAACCCGCTCGACTTCATCCTCTGGCAACCCTCACTCGACGACGAGCCGAGCTGGGACTCGCCGTGGGGCGCCGGACGACCGGGTTGGCACATCGAGTGCAGCGCCATGTCGATGGGCATCCTCGGTGAGACGATCGACCTCCACGGTGGGGGCAGCGACCTGATCTTCCCGCACCACGAGTGCGAGCGGGCCCAGAGCGAGGCCGCGACGGGCGCGCCCTTCGTGCGCCACTGGATGCACTGCGGCATGGTCGCCTACGAGGGCACGAAGATGTCGAAGTCGCTCGGCAACCTCGTGTTCGTCAGCGAGCTCTCGAAGACGGCCGACCCGCGGGCGATTCGCCTCGCGCTCATGGGTCACCACTATCGCGACGACTGGGAGTGGTTCGACACCGACATCGACGACGCCTCCACGATGCTCGACGCCCTCGTCACCGCCGCGGCGGCCGGGAGCGGGCCCGACCCGGCGCCCTTCGCCGCACGGGTCCGCGCCGCCCTCGACGACGATCTCGACGCGCCGACGGCGCGGGCCGCGCTCACCGACTTCGCCGCGGCAATAACTGCCGGGGGCGACGACCCGACAGCCCCTACGGTGTTGGCCGAACTCGGCGCCCTGGTCGGCATCCGGCTCGACCGTCCCGCCGCTCCCCTCACATGATGCGCCTCTACGACACCCTCAGCGGAGAGATCCGCCCACTCGAGCTCCGCGACGAGGGCAAGGTCTCGCTCTACGCCTGCGGCCCGACCGTCTACGACCACCCCCACCTCGGCCACGCCCGTCAGGCGATGACCTACGACATCGTCCGCCGCTACCTCGAATGGTGCGGGCTCGAGGTCCACCATGTCGCCAACGTCACCGACATCGACGACAACATCATCAACCGGGCCAACCGGGAGGGCTCGACCGAGCCCGAGGTCGCCGAGGAATGGAAGGCGGTCTACGACGCGGCGATCTTCGATGCGCTCGGCATCCTGCGTCCCCACGACCGACCCCACGCGACCCAGTACGTCGACGAGATGGTCGCGTTCATCCAGACACTGGTCGACAACGGCAGCGCCTACGCCAACGACTCGGGCGTCTACCTGCGTGTGCACTCGGTCGAGGACTACGGCGGGCTCGTGCACCGCAGCCTCGACGATCTCCGCGAGGGTGCCGGAGCCCGCATCGAGATCGACGACAACAAGGAAGACCCACTCGACTTCGCGCTCTGGAAGGCGGCCAAGCCCGGCGAGCCGACCTGGCCCTCGCCCTGGGGCGACGGCCGCCCCGGCTGGCACATCGAGTGCGTCGCCATGAGCCTCGACGTGCTCGGCGACGGCTTCGACCTGCACGGCGGCGGCACCGACCTGGTCTTCCCGCACCACACCAACGAGCGGGCCGAGGCCATCGCGGCCGGGCGTGACTTCGCCCGCCACTGGATGCACAACGCCATGCTCAACATCGGCGGCGAGAAGATGTCGAAGTCCCTCAACAACTTCACGACCGTGCAGGCCCTGCTCGACGAGCATCCACTCAACGCCCGGGCGCTGCGCCTGCTGCTGCTCCAGACCCACTATCGCAAGACGATGGAGATCAACGCCGACGTGATGGCCCAGGCCCGCGGTGCGATCGAACGCCTCGATGCCATGGCCCGCAAGGCCGGTGCCGCCGATCTCGACCTGGCCGATGCCCCACTCGACGACACCGCCGTGGCCGCGTTCCGCGAGGCGATGGACGACGACATGGGCACACCCGAGGCGGTCGCCACGATCTTCGAGACCGTCCGCCGAGCAAATGCCGCCCTCGACGACGGCGATGCAGCAGCGGCCTCGCTGGTCGCCACCGTCATCGACCTTGCCGGCGCGCTCGGTATGACCGTGGGCACCGCGGCGGCAGGCGACGACGACGCCGAGATCGATGCACTCGTCGCCGCCCGTACGGCCGCCCGGGCGGCGAAGGACTTCGCCGAGGCCGACCGCCTCCGCGACGAGATCGCCGCCCGCGGCATCGTCGTGGAGGACACCCCAACCGGGCCGGTGTGGCACCGGTCCTGACCGCGGGCCGGATCGCGTAGCGTCGGACCATGCCGATCATCGACCCTCCGGACCCGCTGCGCCCGCTCCCCGAGCAGCCCGACGATGTGCCCTGGCCGACCACCGAGTGGCCCACCGGGCCGCTGCCCGACAGCGTGGACGCGACCGCCCTCGACGCCCTGCTCGATCGGGCGTTCGGCCCGACGCCCGAGCCGGCGTTCGGCGAGTCGTTCGCGACGATCGTCGTGAAGGCGGGCCGGATCGTCGTCGAGCGCTACGGTCCCGGGGTCGACGACACGACGCCGCTCGGATCGTGGTCGATGGCCAAGTCGGTGACCCATGCGCTGGTCGGCCTGCTGGTCGACGAGGGTCGACTCGATCCGGAAGCGCGCGCCGCCGTACCCGAATGGAGCGATCCTGGCGACCCGCGTCACGAGATCACCCTGCGTCAGCTGCTGCGGATGATCGATGGGCTCGACTTCAACGAGACCTACGCGATCCCCGCCGATGGTGAAGAGGCGGCCTGGTCCCACTGCATCGACATGCTGTTCGGGGCCGGCACCGCCGACCCGGCCGCCTACGCCGCGGCGCGGCCACTCGCACACCCGCCGGGGACCGTCTTCAACTACTCGAGTGGCACGACCAACATCGTCGCCCGCATCGTCGGCGACCTCATCGGTCGCAACGACGATGCCCGCGCCTGGATGCACGAGCGCCTCTTCTCGCGGATCGGTATGCACTCCGCCGACCCACAGTTCGCCGAATCGGGCGACTTCGTCGGCTCCAGCTATCTCAACGCGACGGCCCGCGACTGGGCCCGATTCGGACTCCTGTACCTCCGGGGCGGCCGGTGGGGCGACGAGCAGGTGCTGCCCCGCGACTGGGTGGACGATGCCCGCACGACCCGGGCCCGCGACGAGGACGGGATCGGCTACGGATCACACTGGTGGACGTACCCCGACGACAGAGGACGCTTCTTCGCCAGCGGCTTCGAGATCCAGAGGGTCGCGTGCGTACCGACCAGCGACCTCGTCGTGGTCCGCCTCGGCCGCACACCCGAAGAGGACTACCCGACCCCGAAGGCCTGGTTCGACGAACTGATCACGCTGTTCGACTGAGCGGGCTCGGTCGGAGCACGCACCGTGCGCACCGCGAGCAGGGCGCCCGACAACAGCAGCAGTTCGCCGATCACCAGCGTGAATCCCGGGAGCGATCCCGTGACCAGATGCACGAACACGAACGCGCTCAGGGGTTCGAACACGAGCAGCTGACCGGCCAAGGCGCGCGGCACGTCCACCACCGCCCGGTTCCAGAGGCTGGTCGCCAGCCATGACGGGATCACTGCGAGGAAGACCCCGGCGACGAGCAGTCGGGTCGGGTCTGCCGGCACCCCGCCGATCACACCCAGAACGAGCAGCGGCACCGCGCACAGCCCACTCGCCACACCGACGGCACTCGACCACCGCTCGGGGCCGAGGTCGGGCCGCGCCCGCAGGTGATCGGTGGAGTGGAGCGCGTAGATGCAAAAGCCCGCAACGCCGGCGACGGCGACGAGCAGTCCCAGGAGGAGCATCGGCACGGCACTGTCGTCGGAGGGCCACGAATCGCGGTGGATCACGACATGTGAGGCGGCAGTGAGAACGATCGACGGGGCCAACGGCCGGAGTGCGCTGCCGTCGCGTCGGGCCCCGACCACGGCGTAGACGACCGGGATGGAGCCGACGACGGCAATGGTCGGCCCGGCGCCGGCGAGCGAGATCGCCGTCACCTCGGCGAGGTAGAGGCCGACCGATCCGCCGATGGCATGACCCAACGCCGTGCGCCATGGAATGTCGTGGAACCCGCCCGTGGCCTGGAGTCCGACGACCGCCACCAGTCCGAAGATCGCGAACCGGCTGCCGGTGATCAGCATCGGATTCGCGCCGGGCACGAGCCCCACCACCGCATAGGACGACCCCCAGCACAAGCCGGCGAGCACCAGGGCGGAGACGGGGGACGGAGCGCGACGCATCCGACCACAGTGACGGATCGCGCCCGGCGAATGGGTGCGTTCTCGGCGCATCTGCGCACGTTGCCGCAGGATTACTGCGCTCTATAACCGTTCCATGGCAGACTTCTGCGCATGGACGAGATTGACGAGATCGATCGTCGGATCCTCGACGAGCTGCGGGGCGACGGGCGGATCACCGTGCACGACCTCGCGGCGCGGATCGGACTCTCGGGTTCCCCGACGTTGCGGCGGCTGCGCCGACTCGAGGCCGACGGGGTCATCCGGGGATACTCCGCCGACATCGCCCCCGCCGCGATCGGTCGCGGCCTGAGCGTGTGGGTCACCGCCCGGCTGGCAGTGGGCGACCCCGAGGCCCAGCGCGGATTCGAGGAGGGGCTCCGCGCCATCGCCGCGGTGACCGAGGCCCATCACGTCACCGGCGACGTCGACTATCTCGTTCGCGTCGACGTGGAGGATCTCGACGCGTACGACCATGTCATCCGCAACGAACTTGCGCGACTCCCGGGTCAGGCCCACATCACCAGCTATGTGGTGACGAGCACCGCGATCGAACGTCGCTAGGGCGGATCACCAAGGGCGAAGATCCACCCGGCCCGGGTGCCCACGACGATGCGGCCGTCCCACACCGCAGGGGTGGACTCGATGCAGCCGGGCAGCTCCACCTCCCACAGCAGGGGCGGTTCGACCGTCGTGTCGCTGACATCGAAGCCGCGGATCATCCCGGCGCAGTCGCCCTGGATCCAGACGTCGTCGACGATGACCGGCGACTGCCAGGTCGGGCCGGCCAACTGCTTGGTCCACCGCACCTCACCCGTGTCTCGGTCGAGGCCCAGCACCTTGCCGGTGTCGGTCGGGACGATCAACAGGTCGCGGTGGAGCCCCGGCGTCGCCCACACGCCGGAATCGAGCCGGGGCCGCTCGTCGACTCCCCAGACCAGCGGATCATCGGGCTTGGTGGGATCGAGCTTGATGATCTGCCCGACCTCCTGGCTGCGGCTGTTGCCCCGCTCGTACTCGACCCCTGCGTAGATCATCCCTTCCTCGTCGATGACCAGTGACGCATCGATGTCGTCGCCCGCCCAGTAGCGGAACACCCGCGTCGGTTCGACGCCCTCGTCGAGACCGGAGATGTCCCATCCCTGGACGAGACCGCCCGAGTTGGCGAAGTAGACGACATCGCCGGAGATGGCGACGGAGTTCTCGATCGACACGTTGCCGTCGACGACGCGCAACAGTTCGTCGTCCCATCCCGGTGTGTTGAACACGAGCGATGGATCGACGGTGACCCGACCATCGTCGTCGTAGCCCCGGTTGAGTTTCACGATGTGGAACTGGCTGTTCTCGCCGCCGATGAAGAGGTAGTCGTCGATGACGAGACCGGCCCCGTCCCAGTCGTTGTTCCACTTCGTGGGCGACACGTCGGTCGCGTTCAACGCCCAGAGCTCGCGCGGCTCGTCGCCGTCGAACGCGATCACCCGGTAGAAGTTGTCACGACTGCCCGTGTAGAGGAGCGGATAGCCATCGGGATCGATGGTGACCGACCCCTTGATGATGTCGCCGGTCGGGAAGTCGGGCAGCAGACGGCTGCCGTCGTCGGCGTCGAGGAAGTGGACGTTGCGGCTGTAGGCCCCGACCGCCACCCAGGTCTGTCCGTCTCGCTCGAAGATCGACGGCTGACCGGTCCACCCCGAACCACACCAGTTGATGACCTCGCTCCCGACCGACGAGTTCGAACACATCGCCCCGTCCTCCGGGAACCGCCAGACGACCTCGGGATCAGTCGGGACCGGCCCGGCGCCGTAGAAGGTCCGGGTCGGGTTGCCGCGAAAGGTCAGGATGCCGTCGACGGCGTCACCCCATCGTTGCCCCGACGAGGCCGGATCGACCCAGCCGTCGTAGGGGGGAGCCGTCGTCGTTGTCGTCGTCGACGACGTGCTCGTCGACGTGGAACTCGATGCGGGCGAGTCCAGCGGATCCGAGCCGGGCAGGGCGGCCTCGTGGGCGGAGTCGGGCCAGACGATGGTCGCCACGAGCAGCGCGACAACGGCCGCGAGCCCGATGTTGAGGCGACGAATGACGGTGCTCAAACCACCAGACGCAGCTGACGGACCGTAGGCTCGGGGGTATGGACCGCCCCCCGACCGCCCGCAACGGCATCCTCCTCTGGCGCGGCGTCACCCGCGCGTGCCCGGCGTGCGGAGGGCGTGGCCTTACCCGCCGAGGGGTGAGTCTGCGTGAAGACTGCCCGACGTGCCGGTTTCACTTCGAGCGCAAGGCGGGCCACTTCGTCGGCGCCGTCGGCATGAGCACCATCGCGACGTTCGGCCTGCTCCTCATCACGCTGCTGGTCGGGATCGCCATCATGTGGCCCGACCTCGAGACCCTGCCGCTGCTGCTCCCGATGCTCCCCATCGCCGTGTTCTTTCCGATCCTCGTCCATCCGACGGCCAAGACGCTGTGGGTCGCCATCGATCTCATGATGAACCCGCTCGAGCCCGGTGAGGCCGAGGTCGGAACCAAGGAACGCGCGTCGCAGCAGGGGTGAACGCACCGAGCTGACCGACTCGGGGATGTCGTCGAGTTCGCGCCGCGGCGCCCAGACGACCGATTCGGCCGTCGGCTGCGACGTCGGCTCCAGCGCCGGCTCCGGCTTGGCGGCCGACCCACGGCGGTCCACGAGGGTCCAGCCCGACGGGGGCTTCGACCGTGTCAGGTGCTCCTCGCACAACGGGGTGCCGTAGCGCTCACCGGTGAGGTCGTCGAGCGGCACCACCTCGGCTCGACGGTCGCCGCGCTGCAGGAGCAGCACGCCGGCCCGGGGACGAGAACATCCGGGTCGAGCGCACGAAGCCATGCATCGACCGTACTGGCGGGTTCGAGTCAACCGGTGGACAGGTGATGGTTACGATCCCTTCCTGATGATCGTTGCTTTCGACGCCGATGACACCCTCTGGCACAACGAGGACCTGTTCGATTCGACCCACCGGGCGTTCGAGGATCTGCTCTCGCCGTGGGCACCGGCCGATGTCGTCGACGCTCGCCTCTACGACATCGAGATGCGCAACCTCGCCCGCTACGGCTATGGCGCGAAGGCGTTCATGCTGTCGATGACCGAGACCGCGATCGACGTGTCCGACGGCGCCATCTCGGGCACCGACATCGGCCGCATCATCGAGCTCGGTCACACGATCCTCGATCGCCCGACCGAGCTGCTCGACGGCGTCGTCGACGTGCTCGACGCACTCGCCCACCACACCCTCATGCTCATCACCAAGGGCGACCTCTACGCCCAGCACGCGCGGATCGCGGAGAGCGGACTCGCCGACCGGTTCTGGCGGATCGAGGTCGTCGCCCAGAAGAACGTGGCCACCTACGCGCACCTGCTCGAGGTCCACCAGGTTCCCGTTCGCGACTTCGTGATGGTCGGCAACTCGCTCCCGTCCGATGTGCTCCCGGTCGTCGAACTCGGCGCACGTGCGGTGCACGTCCCCTACCAGATCACCTGGGCCCACGAGGCCCACCACGAATCTCACGACCACGAGTACCCCACGCTCGACCACCTCCGCGATCTCCCCCCGCTGCTGGAGGCGTGGTCATGACCGGCTGGCACCTGGCCCAGCTCAACGTCGGAGTCCTGCGCGCCCCGATCGAGCACCCGGACTCCGCCGGATTCGCCGACAACCTCGACCCTGTCAACGCGCTCGCCGAGGCTGCGCCGGGGTTCGTGTGGCGGCTCCAGGACGACAGCGGCAACGCCACCGCATTCGCGCGTGACGGCGATCCGCTCCGGATCCTCAACCTTTCGGTGTGGGAATCGGTCCGGTCGCTGAAGGACTTCACCTATGCGACGGGTCATGTCGACTACATGCGCCGGCGGCTCGAGTGGTTCGAGCCACGCGACGGCGCCCATCTCGTCCTGTGGTGGATCCCGGCAGGCCACGAACCGACGATCGAGGAGGCCGAAGCGCGGCTCGCCGCGCTCGTGGCGAACGGCCCGAGCCGCGACGCCTTCACCTTCCTGTTGACCTTCCCGCCGCCCGACGAGACACCACGGTGAGACGGCTCGAGGGTCCGGAACTGGAGCACTACGGCCTCGATCCCGCACTGGCCGAGCGCGTCCGAATCCTGCGGGTGCCGTTCCTCGCTCCCGGGAGCGCAGGCATGACCATCGGTCGCTTCGTACTCCTGACGTCGGATGTCGATCGCACCGGTGAACGCGAACTCCTCGCGCACGAACTCGTCCATGTCCGCCAGTACGCGGCGGTCGGTCTCGTCCCGTTCCTGGCCCGTTACATCCGCGACTATCTCCGGGGCCTGGTGCGGCTGCGGAACCATCGGCAGGCCTATCTCGCCATTCCGGCCGAGGTGGAAGCGCGGGCCGAGGCGCGGGCCTGGAAGCGTCGACGGTGACGCTCGTCATACGACGGCGTCGCTGACGCGACAGCCATCTACCCTCCACTCCGATGAGCTTTCTCGATCCCCCGGACCGGCAGTTCTCGCCGCGGGTGATCCAGCTCGTGGCCCTGATCGGCGTGGCCGCCTCGTCGTTCACGATCACGGTCCTGTCGGCCGCGCTGCCCGACATCGCCGACGACCTCGATTCGTCCACCAGCACGATCACATGGGTCATCGCCGGTCCCCTCCTCGCCTTCGCCGTGTTCACGCCGATGGCAGGGAAGCTCGGCGATCTCTACGGCCACCGGCGCATGTATCTCATCGGCTTCAGCGCCGCGGCCGCGATGTCGTTCGTGACCGCGGCCGCGCCCAACGCCGCCTTCCTCATCGGCGCCCGCATCCTGGCCCAGGCGTTCTCGTCCTCCACCGGTCCCTCCGCCCTCGCCATCATGATGAAGGCGTTCCCCGACGACGAACGGACCTCGGTCGCCGGTGTGTGGAGCGCCGTGCTGGCGGCCTCGCCGGCGCTTGGCGTGGTGATCGGCGGGCCCCTCGTCGATGCGACCAGCTGGCGCACGCTCTTCATCATCCAGGGCATCGGCATGATCGTGGCCGTCATCGCGTCGCAACGGGTGCTGCCCGAGAGCGAGCGCCGCGACGACCTGACCTTCGATCTCCTCGGCGGCGTGTTCCTGGCCATCGGTATCGCCGCCGTACTGGTGCCACTCAACCGGGCCGGCTCGTTCGGGTGGGACCACCCGCTGATCTGGGGAGGGCTCTCGTTCGCCCCGGTGGCCTTCGGCCTCTTCGTGTGGTGGGAGCGGCGCACACCCCATCCACTGATCGAGCTGCCGGTCCTGGCGGAGCGCAATGTCTCGCTCCCGCTGGTGAGCCAGCTGTTCCTGAACGGCCCCTACATGGCCGGTCTGGTGCTCACCTCGCTGATGCTCGGCGCCGACAGCACCTTCGCCTACAGCACCACCGCCATCTCCCTGCTGATCCTTCCCCGCCCGATCATGTTCGCAGCCGGCGCCTGGCTCGCCGACCGCCTCGTCAACAAGCTGGGTGGACGCATCGTCGTCATCCTCGGCTGCGTCGGGATCGCGCTGGGCCTCGCCCTCATCGGGATCGGCGCGGTCGAGGGATGGGTGGGTCTCGTGGTCTCCGGCGTCGCGATCGCGGGTACCGGCAGCGGCATCGCACGACCGCCGATCATCGCCGCGCTCACCGAGGCGGTCGGAGAGCACGACATGGGTGTGGGTACCGGCATGCTCAACATGACCGGTCAGATCGGCGCCGCGGCGGGCATCAGCCTGCTGTCGGCGCTCGTCACCGAGGAATCGTCACCCGCGCGGTTCCTGTTCGTCTTCGTCATCGCCGCCGTGGTGGCCGTCGTCGCCATCGCCACCGCCGGCGCGATCAGGTTCCCCGACGCGCCGAGCCCGGCGAAGGCGACACCGTCGCCATCCGCTCCCTATTCGGCCACCATCGACAGTCGTCGCTGGCGTCAGTAGTCGTAGAAGCCGGTGCCGGTCTTGCGACCGAGCTGCCCGGCGCTGACCATCCGACGGAGCAGCGGGGGCGGCGCGAGGAAGCGCTCCTGGTACTCGGCGTGCAGCGACTCGGCCGCCGACAACAGCACGTCGAGCCCGATCATGTCGGACAGTGTGAGCGGTCCCATCGGGTGCCCGGCGCCGAGCTTCATCGCCTCGTCGATGTCGTCGGCCGACGCGTGACCGGCCTCGAACATGGCGATGGCCTGGCACAGGAACGGCACGAGGAGGGCGTTGACCACGAACCCGGCGCGGTCCTTGCAGACGACGACCCGCTTGCCGAGCACGTCGCTCGCGAAGGTCGATGCCGCTTCGAGCACCTCGGGGGAAGTCCGCTGTGTCTCGATCACCTCGACGAGTTGCATGACGGGGGCAGGGTTGAAGAAGTGGATGCCGCAGACCGACTCCGGCCGGCCGGTGGCCATCGCGATGTCGATGATCGGGATCGACGACGTGTTGGTGGCGATCACGACGCCGGCAGGGAGCACCGCGTCGAGTTCACGGAAGATCGCGAGCTTGAGTTCGAGGATCTCCGGTGCGGCCTCGATGACCATCTGGCAGCCGCTGAGATCGCCGAGATCGGTGGTCCAGGTGATCGCCGCCAGGGCATCGTCGCGGGCCGCGGCGTCGAGCTTGCCGCGATCGACCGCCTTGGCCAGCGACCCCTCGACCCGGGCCCTGCCGGCATCGACCGCTTCCGGGCTGA
Source organism: Acidimicrobiales bacterium (assembly GCA_041394245.1). Lineage (NCBI taxonomy): Bacteria > Bacillati > Actinomycetota > Acidimicrobiia > Acidimicrobiales > Acidimicrobiales bacterium. The sequence goes on along the minus strand of JAWKIR010000003.1, from coordinate 817,399 downwards.
TGTCGCGAGCGACGACCGACACGCCGGCCTTGACCGCGACCTCGATGATGCCGCTCCCCATGGCACCGGCGCCGACGATGCCGAGCGTGTCGATCGCCATCTCAGTCGGCCTCGTCGATGGTGACGGACTGGATCACCACGTCGGTGGTGGGACGGTCGCTGCGATCGGTGTCGACCTTTTGCATCTCGTCGACGACCTCGAGGCCCTTCACGACCTTGCCGAACAGCGAGTACTGGGGCGGGAGGCCGACGCCACTCGCGCCCGAGACGATGAAGAACTGGCTACCGTTGGTGTCGGGGCCGGCGTTGGCCATCGCCAACGACCCGATCTCGTAGCGGCCGGGGGCCGGGAGCTCGTCCTCGAAGCGATAGCCCGGACCGCCACGACCGGTCCCGGTCGGGTCGCCACCCTGACACATGAAGCCGTTGATGATGCGATGGAAGATGATGCCGTCGTAGTAGTGGTAGCGGGCGAGGGTCACGAAGTTGTTGACCGTCTTCGGAGCCGTCGACGCGTCGAGCGCGATGACCAGCTGCCCGAGGCTCGTCTCCATGGTCGCCGTGTAGCGCTTCGAGGGGTCGATGCACATCTCCGGCGCCTCGGCGAACTCACGCTGCTGGGGGCTCGAACCGTCGGCGTTGGGGCATGGGGTGGCCATGGATATTCCTCTCCTCGTGCCGGCCGACACTCGCGGCGGACCCGGAAAGGGTACGGCGGTGACACGGGGATCACCCCGTCGGCGTTTCCCCGGTGCATAGGGTGATTCGCGTGCAGGAGATGATCGCATCCCACGGCACCGTCGCCGGGCCCGAGCACCCATTGCGCTGCCCGCGCTGCGACGTGGCGTGGCGCGGCGTCGAAGGCGACGCGTGCTGGGTGTGCGGCGACCCCGGCCAGCCCCGCGGCGAGGTCCGCTTCGTCGAGGACGAACCGGCGGCCTGAGACCATCCGGGTCGCTACGATCGTTCCATGACTCTTCACTGGAGCGACAGCAGCACCGAGGTGCACCGACTGGTCGTCGGGCCGATGGACAACAACGTGTTCGTCATCCGCTGCCGGGAGTCCGGAGAAGCGGTACTGCTCGACGCGGCGAACGAGCACGAGCGCCTCCTCGAGCTCTGCCAGGCCCTCGATGTGCGCACCGTGCTCGAGACCCACGGCCACTGGGATCACATCCAGGCGGTTCCGGCGATCCGCGATGCCGGCTATCGCGTGGGAATCACCGCCGAAGACGCCGAGATGCTCCCGAGCTACGACTACCTCCTCGAGGACGAGTCCGTGATCGAGATCGGTCGGTTGCGCATCCACACCCACCACACACCCGGGCACACCCCCGGGTCCATGTCGTTCAGCGTCGAGGGCACCCCGTTGCTCTTCACCGGCGACACGCTGTTCCCCGGCGGCCCGGGAGCCACCGGCTACGACGGCGGGGACTTCGCAACCATCCTGCGCAGCATCGAGGATCGGATGTTCCGGGTGTTCGATGCCGACACGCTGGTGCTCCCTGGGCATGGCAACGACACCACGATCGGTGCCGAGGCGCCGTCACTCGACGAGTGGGCCGCCCGCGGCTGGTGACGACCGGGCGGCGACTCAGCCCTCGATCCACATCCCGTCGAACGACTCGTCCTCGGCAACGGTGACCCGGGCGAACGACCGCAGATCGATCGTGCGGATCCCGCCCCAACCTTCGGTCTGCAGCACGCCGTCGGCGCTGATCCGCACTCCCGTGTCGTAGGTGGACGAGAAATAGGCCGTGAAGCCCGCGACCATCACCGCCGGGATCACCCCGAGGCCGAGGATGTCGGTCGCGGAGTCGGGCGCCAGGAACGCGGCGACCGCAGCCAGCATCGCGACGACCACCCCGACTCCCACGGCGAGCCGCGCCACCGCCCGCCCGCGGTTCGAGTAGCCACGCTCGAGCACGAACAGCTCCCCGTCGCCGCTCCCGTCGCGCGCCGCACGGATGGCGGTCCGCAGCTCCTTTTGCCGCGCACTCGGGATGTTGCGGACCCGGACGACGTCCTTCGCCGCGTTCTTGCGGCCGACCTCGTGCCAGCAGTTGATGCGCATGCGTGCATGGTCGCACACGCGAGATCGCCCGAACTCGACTGGGTCTCCTGATCCAAGTTGATAGACCGAACGGCCCGATCTCGCGAAGTACCGACGACACCACGCCGACAACATCGCCACCAAGGTCCATCGGGGGCCGGTACGCCGAGCGGAGACGACGATGAGCACACGTGACCAGATCGAACAAGCACTGCGCAGCACCCTCGAACCGGGGGAACGGGTCGAGGCGTTCCGACCGGTGGTCGCCGGCGGCAAGGTCGAGGATCGTGCCTATGAGACGACCCTCGCCCTGCTCGGTCCGTCCGTCTTCAGCTCGGCCTCCCAGGGAGCGATGACCGGCGAGGGCGCCATGCCGAATCGCACGAACCTCGTGGTCGTCACCGATCGCCGGGTCCTCTGGTGCAACAAGGGCCGGATGGGCAGCGACATCGCCGTCGGCGGCTCCGATTCGCTCGGCGCGCTGCACCAGGTCGACGTCATCCCGGCTCGGATCGCTCTCGCCAAGCTCCGCTTCACGTTCGCCGACTGGTCGGTCGTGCAGTTCGACCTGCCGTCGGACCATCGAGCCGCCGACTTCGCCAACGACATCATGAAGCTCCTGCTGCGGGTTCCCGCCGTCGCCTGAGTCGCACCCCGGAACCGACCGACGCCCACCCTTCGGGGTGGGCGTTCTTCGTGCGACCACCTTGCAGACCGATACTCTCGCGGCCACGCCCGAACGACAGGAGTTCACCGTGGCCGAGACCGTCATCCTCACCGGCGCCCGCACACCGATCGGCAGATTCAACGGTGGCCTCTCGGGGTTCAGCGGTACCGCCCTCGGGGGCCTGGCCATCGCCGAAGCCCTCCGTCGCGCCGGCATCGACGGCGACCGGGTCGACTACGCCTACATGGGGCAGGTGGTGCAGGCCGCCGCCGGCCAGGTGCCCGCCCGTCAGGCCGCGTTCGCCGGCGGGATCCCGTTGACGGTTCCGTCGACCGGCCTCAACAAGGCCTGCCCGTCGGGGCTCAACGCGATCCAGCAGGCCCACCGCATGATCGCGCTCGGAGAAGCCGAGATCGTCGTCGCCGGCGGCATGGAATCGATGACCCAGGCGCCCTATCTGCTCGTGAACGGCCGCAGCGGCTACGGCTACGGCAACGCCACGCTGCCCGACGCTCTCACCTACGACGGCCTCTACTGCTCCTTCGAGCAGGAACTCATGGGGGCCGGAACGGAGCGCCACGCGGCCGAGGCCGGTATCGGCCGCGACGCGATGGATGCCGTCTCCGCCGCCTCACACGATCGAGCCGCCCGGGCCCAGAAGGACGGCCTCTTCGACGACGAGATCGTTCCCGTCGAGATCCCTCAGCGCAAGGGAGATCTCATCGTGTTGAAGGACGACGAGGGCATCCGGGTCGGCACCACGGCCGAGTCACTCGGCGCCCTCCGCGCCGCCTTCGCCGAGGGCGGCAACGTGACCGCCGGCAATGCGTCGCAGCTGTCCGACGGCGGCGCCGCCGTGGTGGTCACCACGAAGTCGGTGGCCGACGAGCTCGGTGTCGAACCGCTGGCCGAGATCATCGACTACGCGGAGATCGCCGGCCCCGACACCTCGCTGCTCACCCAACCGAGCCGGGCGACCGCCCGGGCCCTCGAGCGGGCGGGGATGCAGCTCGGCGACGTCGACCTCTTCGAGTTCAACGAGGCGTTCGCGGCCGTGTCCATCGCGTCGATGGCCGACCTCGGGCTGCCCGACGACGTGGTCAACGTCAACGGCGGCGCGATCGCCCTCGGCCACCCCATCGGCATGAGCGGCACCCGCCTCGCCATCACCCTCGCCTACGAGTTGAAGCGCCGGGGTGGCGGCATCGGCGCCGCCGCGTTGTGCGGTGGCGGTGGCCAGGGCGACGCCATGTTGATCCGCGTGCGCTGAGCCGTGCGCACGGTCCGCGATCTCGACCGCGTCACGTTCGTGAGCGCCAAGACCATCCGCGCGGACGAGCGAACGAACTGGGAGACCTGGCTCACCGGCCACGCCACCGCTCACGACGGAGGGCTCTGGCGGCTGCTCGATCCCGGGCCCGCCGGTCGCCCCGGAGCCGGCCACAGTCATGTGATCCACCTACCCGGTGGCCGCACCGATCACTTCGACGAGGCGACGGCGAATGCGCGCCGCGATGGCCGGGCCGCCGGTCATGCCGAAATCCGACGCGACGAGTGGTCACGCGCCGGCGACGGCATCGCCCGCGAATCCGACGGCGAGGTCACCGGCCTCATCGTCGCCGAGGTCCTCTGCATCGATCCGACCCGCGTCGACGAGTGGGACGAGTGGTACGACACACAGCACCTCCCCGACATGATGGCGAGCGGTGCCTTCGCGGCCGGCTCGCGCTGGCGCCGGACCGACGCCCGGACGGGTTCGGCCAACCACCTGACCATCTACGAGATCGCCGGCGGATCCGTCGACGAGGCAGTCGAGCGATCGGCCGCCGTCATGCCCAACTTGATCGCCCAGGGACGCAAGCACGAATGCCACGCGGGCGGACTCACCTGGGCCCTCGACGCGGTCGGATGACCCGACCCCGGGCGCTCGTGATCGCGCTGGCCCTGGTGGTCGCCGCGTGCGGGTCATCCGACCTCGCGATCGCCCCGGCGACGACGCGGCCACCCGCCACCACCGCATCCACGGCACCGCCGACCTCGGAGCCGCCATCGACCAGCACGTCCACGACCAGTACGTCCACGACCAGCACCTCCACGACCAGCACCTCCACGACCAGTACCTCCACGACCGTGGCAACGCCGCCGAGTTTGTCGATCGACGGTTCGCCGATGGTGCGCTTCTCCGTCGACGTGGGCGAGGGCGTCGACGTGGACCGTGACGAGTTCGCCCGGTTCGTCGTCGAGACACTGGGCGATGCGCGCAGCTGGGTCGGCCGCGGCGCCGGCTTCGAGCTGCTCGACGAGGGCGGCGACTTCACCATGATCGTCGCCCTGCCCGACGACGTCGACCGCATGTGCGCGCCGTTGCAGACCAACGGCCGGTACTCGTGCGCCCGCAACGGATGGATCGCGTTCAACTCGCTCCGCTGGTTCGGCGCAACCGACGACTGGCCGTCGGACCTCGAGACCTACCGTCGGTACCTCGTCAATCACGAGGTCGGCCACTACATCGTCGGCCCCGCCCACGAGGAGTGTCCCGGCGACGGGGAGATCGCCCCGGTGATGATGCAACAGACCAAGGGACTCGACGGATGTGTGGCAAACGGATGGGTCGATCCCGATGCCTCGACGGGATGACACACCGGAGTAGCCGTTTGCGGTTCCCCGTGGCACGCTAACGATCGTTCACTTGTCACGATCCTGCCCTTTCCCGGCAGCCACCACCCCGGAGGGGTACCAATGAGCAAGCTTCTCGAGGGCAAGGTCGCCCTCATCACCGGCGCCGGCCGAGGCATCGGCCGCGAACACGCCCTCATGATGGCCGAGCACGGCGCCGCCGTGGTCGTCAACGACCTCGGCGGCGACATCCACGGTGAGGGCGGCGACGCCACCCCGGCCCAGGAAGTCGTGGCCGAGATCGAGGCCATGGGCGGCAAGGCCGTGGTCAACGGGGGCAACGTCGCCAAGTTCGACGAGGCCAAGGCCATGATCGACCAGGCGATCGACACGTTCGGCGACATCAACATCGTGGTCAACAACGCCGGCATCCTGCGCGACCGCATGCTCTTCTCGATGACCGAAGAGGACTGGGACGCCATCATGGCCGTTCACCTCAAGGGCACGTTCGGCCCCGCCCACCACGCCGCCGTCCACTGGCGGGCCAAGGCCAAGGCGGGCGAAGAGGTCTACGGGCGCATCATCAACACCGCGTCGCCCTCCGGCATCTACGGCAACGTCGGACAGACCAACTACGGCGCCGCCAAGGCCGGTATCGCCGCGTTCTCGATCATTGCCGCCCAGGAGCTGGTCAAGTACGGCGTGACCGTCAACTGTCTCGCTCCGACCGCCGTGTCGCGTCTCACCCTCCCGCTCATGGGCGGCGAGGAGAACCTGACCGACGAGATGAAGGAGGCCATGTCGCCTCGCTGGATCTCCGTCGTCACCACCTGGCTGGCGAGCCCCGAGGGTGCCAACGTCACCGGTCGCGTGTTCGACGTCCGCGGACCCAAGCTCGGCATCGCCGAGGGCTGGCACCTCGGACCGGTCGAGACCCAGACCGACGACCCCTCCGATCTCGGTCCGGTCATGGCGAAGCTGATGGGCGCGGCCCGGCTCAACGCCAACATGAACGGCACCGACCACGAAGGTCCCGGCTTCCCCGGCAAGACCATCTGATCCACCCCATTCCCCCGCAAATCAAGGCGAGTTGACCCGATCTTCGGTGGTCAACTCGCCTTGATTTCGTTTTAGGGGTTGGGGGGAGGGTCGGCTAGGAGTCGGTGAGGTCGTAGCGGACCTGGCAGTGGCCGTGGTTGCAATAGCCGCCGGGGTTCCGGTGGAGATACTGCTGGTGGTAGGGCTCGGCGAAATAGAACGTCGGGGCGTCGACGATCGTGGTCTCGATGTCGCCGAACCCGTTGCGGCTGAGGGCATCTTGGTACTTGGCCCTGCTCGCCTCGGCCGCATCGCGCTGCTCCTCGGAGAACACGTAGATCTCGCTGCGGTACTGGGTGCCGATGTCGTTGTGCTGGCGCATGAACTGGGTCGGGTCGTGGACCTCCCAGAACACCTTCAGCAGGGCCTCGTAGGAGACGATCTCGGGGTCGAACACGACCAACGCGACCTCGTTGTGACCCGTCCGACCCGTGCAGACCTCTTCGTAGAGCGGATTCGGGGTGTAGCCGCCGGCGTAGCCGACCGCCGTCGTGTAGACCCCGTCGAGATCCCAGAAGAACTTCTCTGCCCCCCAGAAGCACCCGAGACCGAACAGGGCGGTCTCCATTCCGTCCGGGTACGGGCCGACGAGCGGCGTTCCCAGGACGAGATGCGCATCGGGCACAGGCACCGGATCGGGCCGACCCGGCAACGCGTCGGCGGGATCGGGCATCTCTTGCTTGTCACGTCCGAACAACATGGCTGCCACTCCTCAGGGCTTGCGACAGTGCCTTCTCGCACCTGCCATCTCAGCAGGAAACGCTGCGTACCTCCCATTCGTTCCCGCCCCGGCTGGCCCGCTATCTTCCCGTCGGTGACCGATCTCCCCATGCAGCCGCGCTCCCTGCCCTCGCAGATGGGTTCCCATCTACGACATGTCGACGACTCGGTCGAATGCTGGCTGCAGGTCTCTCCCGAGATCTGCTCGCACGGCATGGCGCTCGGATCGACACTCGTCATGCTGGTCGACGTGGGGGGCGGCTTCGCGGCCGAGATGGCCTCCGGCGACGACTGGAGCTTCACCGTCGACATCGGCATTCGCCGCACTCCCGTGGCGACCGAGAGGATCAACGGAACTCCGGCGGTACAGCGGGCCGGCCGCACGATCTCGATCGACTTCCCCATGGTCGACGACCACGGCGACGCGACCGCCACGGGCGTGTCGACCTTCATCCGTCTTCCCCGCCGCCCGCAGGACCCGCCGCGGCCCAATTTCCCGTCGGACTCCATGTCGGTCTGGCATCCACCGGACGCCCCCCTGGCCGAACTGCTCGCCCCCCTGGCGACCGTCCGCGGACTCGAAGTCGACAAGCGCCCGGAGCTCCTCAATCCGGCCGGCATCCTGCAGGGTGGCGTCGCCGCGCTCTTGGCCGAGTTGGCGGCCCAGCGCCACCTCGAAGCCGCTTCCGGCCACGACCTCGTGACCACCAGTTTCGACGTGCGCTACGTGACCATGGGACGGGTCGGACCCTTCGAGGCGGTCGTCGAACCCATCGGGCAGCACATCGCCGTCGTCAAGGTCGTCGATCGTGGTGCCGACGACGCCGTGGTCACCCACAACCTCATCGGCTTCGTCGCGGTCTAGCGATCGAGCAGCGCGGGCTCGCCCTCGAGCGTGACCACCACATCCCCCGCGAACTCCCGCGACGAACGGCCGACCACGACCCGGTAGCGGCCCGGGTCGACGTACCAACCCGGGGTGGCCCGGTGCAGCGCGTCGCCGTGGGCGGGAACGGGCATGCCGGACTGCAGCTCGTCCCAGATCGGATCGCCGACGTCGAAGTAGGCGAACGCCCTGGCGTCGAGTTCGAGTGTCACCGTCTCCGTTGCGCCGGGTTCCAGCATGATCTTGCGGAAGGCCTTCAGCTCTCGCACGGGCCGGATGAGTGCCGGATCGATCGGCTCGACGTAGACCTGCACGACCTCGGACCCGGCCCGGTCGCCCGTGTTGGTCACGTCGACGGCCACCGAGATCGTGTCGCCCGTGGCGGCAAGGGTCGCCGCCCGTGGCGCACCGATCGAGAACGAGGTGTAGCCCAGCCCGAATCCGAACGGGACGGCAGGCTCGATCGCCATCGCGTCGTGGAAGCGGTGGCCGGTGAAGAGCCCCTCGCCGTAGCGCACGATGCTGTTGTCGCCCGGATAGTTCGGGTACGCACCGAAGTGTTCGTAGCGCGCCCCGACCGTCGTGGGGGCCCGCCCGCTGGGCTCGACGTCGCCGAGGAGCATGTCGACCAGCGCGTCGCCGAGTTCCTGACCGCCGAACCCGACGCTGAGCACCGCTGCCGGTTCGTCGATCCAGCTCAGGTCGTGGGGTGCACCGACGTTCACGACGACGATGGTCCGCGGATTCGCCGCGCACACCCGTGAGATCAGCTCGGGCTGGTCGCCGGGAAGCTCCCACAGGTCGCGGTCGCGTCCTTCCGTCTCCCAGTCGTCGTTGGTGCCGACCACGACGATGGCGACATCGCTCCCGGCGGCGAGCGCCTCGGCCCGGGCGAGGAGATCCTCCTCGACGAGGGCGACGACACCCACCGTGAACCCGCCGAGGAGCACGGCATCGCGGTTCGAGTACTCGGTCACGACCTCGACGGGAGTGCCCGCGGTCAACTCGACCGTGCCCGGGATCTCGTCGCTGCCGAACCCGAAGTACGCGGTACCCGACGGAATCTCGCCCTCGGTCGCATCGATGACCACCTCTCCGTCGACCAGCACCCGCGCCCGGCCGCACTGGATCAGGCGGAACTCGTGCGGACCGGAGACGGTGGGAACGACCGTGCACGTCGCCCGGATCGAGAAGGCTTCGGCGGACACCCCCGGCGCCGGCGCACCGAAGGCAAGCGTCTCGAGCGAGGACCGCTCGTGCGTGCAGACAGGATCGCCGGCGAAGTCCTGGCCGTCGAAGAAGTCGAGCGTGACGCTTCCATCGACCAGCGGGCGACTGAGTGGCGGAGTCGTTCGATCGATGTCGCTGCCCTTCTCCCAGGAGACCTCGACATCGGGAAGGCGGGCCGTCAGCGCGTCGAGCGGCGAGGTCGCCCGGTAGGCGTTGACCTTGGCCGAGCCCCCACCCATGACCTTGGCGTTGAGCGCGTTGGGCCCGATCATCGCGATCTTGGTCAGGCCGGCCGGGTCGAGCGGCAGGATGCCATCGTTGCGCAGGAGCACGGAGCCGGCGGCAGCAGCGGCGCGAATGGTGGCACGGTCCTCGGGACGGTCGAGCGTCCCTTCGGTGAAGTCGCCGTCGCCGTCGAGGGCGCCGGTGCGTTCCATCGTGCGCAGCACGTCGAGCACGATCCGATCGAGCGCGTCGACGCTCACCTCACCGGATTCGACTGCGGCCGCAAGCGCCGGGCCGTAGAACCGACCCTCCCCCGGCATCTCGAGGCTGAGCCCGGCGTTGGCCATGTCAGCAGTCGATCGAGCAGCGAACCAGTCGGTGACCACGAAGCCGTCGAAGCCCCATTCGTCGCGCAGGACGGTGGTGAGCAGCCATTCGTGTTCGGAACAGAACGTCCCGTTCAGCCGGTTGTAGGCGCTCATGACCCCCCACGCATCGCCGTCCTTGACGGCGTGCTCGAAGGGCACCAGGTAGACCTCGCGCAGCGTCCGCTCGTCGACCTGCGTGTCGATCGAGTTGCGCTCGAACTCGGAGTCGTTGGCCACGAAGTGCTTGGCCGTCGTCGCCACTCCCTTGGATTGCACGCCACGCACGAACGCGGCGGCCAGTCGGCCGGTGAGGATCGGATCCTCGCTGTAGCACTCGAAGTTGCGGCCCCCCTTGGGCGAACGGTGCAGGTTGATGGTGGGAGCGAGAAGCACATGGGCCTTCTTCGCGACGGCCTCGTCGCCGAGGATCTCACCGAGACGTTCCACCAACTCGGGGTCCCAGGTCGCGCCGAGCGCCGAGCCGGACGGGATGCACGCGGTCTGCGCTCCGGTACCCATGAGGCCGTCGCCCCGTGCACCGTTGGGTCCGTCGGTCACCTTCATCTTCGGGATGCCCAGCCGCTCGTTGGGACGCGTGTGCCACATGTCGAGCCCGGTCACGGCCGCGACTTTCTCGTCGAGAGTCATGTCGGCCACCAGCTGCAAGATGCGTTCACTCATGGGCGGCAGCCTCGCACCCCGAAGGCGGGATCGCTAGCCACACACGACCAGGCCCTGACGACTCGTCAGAACGCGCGGCCGACCCATACGATGGCGGGCACTTCTACTCGGAGGACGGCACACATGCTCGACGTGATCATCAAGGGCGGCACCGTGGTCGACGGCACCGGTGCCCCAGGGGTGCGGGCCGACATCGGCATCCGCGACCGACGCATCGTCGCGATCGGCGACGTCACCGAGGAGGCGAGGGAGACGATCGATGCGGTGGGCCTCACCGTGTGCCCCGGCTTCGTCGATCCTCACACGCACTACGACGCCCAACTGTTCTGGGATCCGCGGGCCACGCCGTCCAACTATTTCGGGGTCACCTCGATGATCGCCGGCAACTGCGGTTTCACCCTCGCCCCGCTGGGCGACGCAGCCGACGGCGAGTACCTCAAGCGGATGATGGTGAAGGTCGAGGGTATGGCGCTCGAGGCCCTCGAGCTGGGCGTGCCCTGGAACTGGAACTCCTTCGGCGAGTACCTCGACCGGGTCGACGAGAACGGCACCGCGATCAATGTCGGCTTCCTGGTGGGGCACTGCGCCCTGCGTCGTGTGGTGATGAAGGACGACGCGGTCGGCAACGAGGCGACCCCCGAGCAGGTTGCCGAGATGCGCCGGATGCTGAAGGAATCGATCGAAGCGGGCGGGCTCGGTTTCTCGACCGGCCGTTCGTTCACCCACAACGACTGGGACGGCAATCCCGTGCCGAGCCGTTGGGCGGCCGAGGAGGAAGTCCTCGAGCTCTGCCGCGAGACCTCCCAGCACGAGGGAACCACCCTCGAATGGGTGGCCGACGGGTGCCTCAACGGCTTCAACGACGGTGAAGTCGAGCTCATGACGAAGATGTCGATCGAGGGCAATCGACCGCTCAACTGGAATGTCCTCACCATCGACTCCGCCCGGCCCGAGGCCTACCTCAACCAGATCGACGCGTGCGAGAAGGCCAACGACGCCGGCGCCCGCGTGGTGGCCCTCACCATGCCGATCCTCGTCGGCATGAACATGAGCCTCGGCACCTTCTGTGCGCTCCATCAGTTGCCGGAATGGAAGACCGTCTTCGGTCTCGACGTTCCCGAACGCATGGAGAAGCTGCGCGACCCCGAGGTCGTGACCTGGCTCGAGAACCAGGCGGCACTGCCCGAGGCCGGGGTCTTCTCCCGCCTCACGGGATGGGACAACTATCTGGTCGGCGACACCTACAGCGAGGCCAACGAGGGCCTCAAGGGCCGCCGCGTGGGCGACATCGCCCGCGAGCGTGGCATGCGGGCGTTCCACACGATGGTGGAGATCTCCCTCAACGACGACCTCCGCACCGTCTGGTGGCCGCTGCCGACCGACGACGATCCCGAGAGCTGGCGCCTGCGGGCTCAGGCGTGGGAACACGACGCGGTGATGATCGGCGGGTCCGATGCCGGCGCCCATCTCGACCGGATGGCGGGTGCGCCCTACACCACCGCCTGGCTCGACGACTGCCTCCGCGGCCGCAAGCTCACCACGATGGAGAACGCGATCCGTCACCTCACCGACGTACCCGCCCGGCTGTTCGGTCTCCGCGACCGCGGTCGCCTCGAGGAGGGCTACTTCGCCGACATCGTGATCTTCGATCCCGACGAGATCGGCGCCACCGACGTCGAACTGGTCTTCGATCTGCCAGGCGACAGCCGACGCCTCTACTCGGAGGCCACGGGTATTCGTCGCGTGCTCGTCAACGGCGTCACCACCGTCGTCGACGGCACCGCCACCGACGCGCTTCCCGGCAAGGTGATGCGCTCCGGCGTCGACACCGACACCGTCACCGCCTCAGCCTGACGACGCGCCGCATCCGACCAGCTCGCCGAACCGGCGGGCGTCGATGTTGCCCCCCGAGAGGATCACCCCGATCCGATCACCCGGAATCGAGCCGGTCAGCACCGCCGCGAGCCCGCACGCACCGCTCGGTTCGAGCACGATCTTGCATCGCTCGAACGCGAAGATCATCGCCTCGCGGATCTGTTCGTCGGTCACGGTCACGATCTCGTTCACGCGCGCCTGCATGACTGCGAAGGTGGCCTCGCTCACCGAGGTGGTCTGTTGACCATCGGCGATGGTGCGGGGCGTCTCGATCGTCACGATCTCGCCGGATTCCAGCGAGCGCCTGGCGTCGTCACCGGCGGCCGGTTCCACGCCGATCACCGAGACGTTGCCCGCCGCCTTCGCGACGGTCGCGCTGCCGGCGATCAGGCCACCGCCGCCGACCGGCACCACGAGCGTGTCGAGCGGCCCCGACGATTCGAGGAGCTCGAGCGCCGCCGTCCCCTGGCCGGCCATCACCGGTCGATGATCGAACGGCGGGATGAGCGCGGCACCGTGCTCGGCCGAGAGCGTCGCACCGATCGCTTCGCGGTTCTCTCGATAGCGGTCGTAGGTGATCACCCGGGCGCCGTAACCCTCGACGGCCGCCCGCTTGATACCGGGCGCGTCGGAGGGCATCACGATCGTCGCGGGAATGCCGAAAAGCGACGCGGCGAGGGCCACCGCCTGGCCATGGTTGCCCGACGAATAGGCGACGACACCGCCGCGGCGAGCGTCGTCGTCGAGCACCGCCAGGGAGTTGTAGGCCCCTCGGAACTTGAACGAACCCGAACGCTGGAAGCATTCGGCTTTCGCGAAGACCCTCGCTCCGGCATGCGCGTCGAGCGTTCGGCTCGTCACCACCGGCGTGCGATGGACAACACCGTCGAGCTGCGCCGCCGCGGCATCGACCTCGTCGATCGACAGCAGCCCGTCCACGCCGGGCCGGTTCAGCTCGAGGCCGGGATCTGGAACCCGCGGGCGACCTCGGGCCGGCGCAGCTTCCAGATGAGACCGTCGTAGAAGAGATGGAGGGCACCGAGGGTCAAGAAGACCGCGGCGTAGACCTGGTAGCTCCCGAACGACCGCACCGCCCATATGAACACGGCGATGCCGACGGCGTAGGCCGCCATCAGTCCCAGCGGCCCGGGACGGCTCCGTACCGCTCGGCCGAGGGGCGCGCCACCGTCGGTGACCGCGTCGGGGTAGCGGTCCGCCAGATGGTTGTGGACGATGAGGTAGTACTCGGCGGCGTGGGAGCCCACGTAGCCGACGAACCCGGCCAACGGCGAGACCATCGTCAGTCCGATCAGCCCGGCGGTGGAACCGAGGTAGAGCCATTTGGCCGGGTTGACCTGGTCCGCCGCCAGCTCCTGGCGAAGCCACTGCACCACCAACACGGCCACCACCACGCCCATCAACGGGGCCAGGTAGCGAGCCACCGGGGCCGCGTTCGTCAGGATGTCGAGACCGCGTTGGTTGCGGCCACCGAGGCCTGCCGAGGCGATCCGGTCCGGGGTCGCCGAGTCGGCGGCGGCGACGAGGAGCGCGAGGACGAGCATCGACCAGAGCAGCCGATGTTCGACCGTACCGTCGCCCTGCCCGACCTTGCGTCCGTAGATCCGCGTGATGCCGTAGCGCTGCTGCAGGGTGTGCCCGGCGTTCCACACGCCCGCGACCACCGCGATGACCACCGGGTCGAGCTGGAGTCCGATCAGCACGAGCGACATGACGATGAACGGCGAGAGGCCGAAGATCACGGGACGCGAAGTCCGCACGTGGGGATCGGCGTAGACCAGCGGCATCGTGAGCGGCTGGTGCGAGACCGAGAAGACCAGGGTGGCGGCAACGAGCCACTCGAGGCGATCGGTCTGCCCGCTCCAGGCGAGCGCCGCCGCCGCGAACGGCACCCATGCGAACGCCATCAGCGCGTCCCACCCCGGCTGTCGAATCCAGCGGGTTCGTACCCGTGTCGAGACCGTCGATTCGATCGTCTGCATCACCGATCCGCCGGGGTCATCCGCCGGTGAGGCCGGCCATGTCGAAGTAGTCGCGCCATCGGGCAATCTTGCCATCTCGCAGCTCGAAGATGCCCATGACCTCGATGGGCGTCGGGTTGCCGGCGATCACGAACGTGTCGACCCGCTCGTTGAGCACGACGTCGCCCTCCGCCACCTCGTGCAGGGTCTCGAAGGAGATCGAGTCGGCCATCGCGAGGAATCCTTCGATCGCGGCACGTACCGCCTCGGTTCCCTCGGCGGGTTCCATCGGCATGTTGTGGTACACGATGTCGTCGGTGAAGTGCCCCATGATCGCCTCGATGTCCTGAGCGGCCCAGGCATCGGCCAGGGACGCCACCACCGCTCGGTTCTGCGCCGTCATCTTGCACTCCTCGTGGTCGGTCGAAGGCCGGATGGCCCGGACGCGAGTCTCGCGCATCCGGCGTGGGCCGTTCGACCCAGCTCGCGGAGAAGATGGGCCGATCGACTCCCCACCGTCGGCGAGGTTCCTCTACACCCGCGGCGATTGTGTTCCGAAGACACGGGTGACCGGCGAGCGTGCGGATCAACCCGCCACCCGCACACGCGAACGGATCGGAGGTGGATCGATGCAGCAGCGCACCGGCAGCGTCTATCTCGACGCCCCCATCCGGGCGTCGCGCGTCCCGACCAAGTCGCCGGCCGGGATCCGTGCGCGCGGAGCCGCGCTCCTCGTGGGCATCGGTGTGGTTGCCGTCACGATCACCGCCGTGATCATCGGTCTCCGGCTCCTCGTGATCGACGCCGAGCCGTCGCTACGGGCGTTCGATTCGATGCTCGACGATCCGCTCGCCCGCGAAGAGATCCAGGCCGAGTTGGCCGTGGGGATCGAGAACGGACTCGTCGGCGACGACCTGGCCGCCGTCGCCGCCGCCTACGGCCTGGACGTGACCGAGGAGGCCAACCGCGTCTCGGGGCTCGTCCTCGACGACGAACTCGTACGGGCCGAACTCCATGCCGTCGCCGCCGAGATCCACTCCCGGGTGACGGTCGAGCACGATCCGGATGTGGTGGATCTCACCGCACTGAGCACTGCGGTCCGCGCCGTCATCGAGGCGAACTCGCCGCGTCTGGCGTCGATCATCCCGGCCGACGCGATGCTGTGGACCATCGACGGCGACACCCTTCCCGACTTCACCACTGCCGCCGATCTCGCCGCCCGGACCCTGCGCGCCTCGTTGCTCGCCTCGCTGCTCGTTCCCATCGGGCTCGCCCTTCATCCCCGACGCCATCCGCTGGCCGGATGGATCGGCCGCTGGGTCGTCGGCTTCGGGCTCATCTGCGCCATCGCCGCGGTCGCCCTGCCCTACCTGATCGGCGAACTGACCGGCTATCGGTCGGCCGAGATCGCCGTCCGATCGGTGAGCCTGAAGCTGCTCGCACCCGCCGTGCTCAGCGGCATCGTCGGGATCGGGCTCACGTCCTTCGCCGGAGTCCTGCGCAAGCGGGAGCAGCGGCGGGTCACCGACGAGGGCGCAGCGGCCGCACTGGGGTACAACGAACCGCCGTTCTGGCAGCAGACGTCGACCCCCTCCCTGGACCTTCCGTCCCGGGGTCTCGTCGATGCCGGCCACCCCCTGACCAACATCTGAGCAGCGGACCGGTCACGCGTCCCGGATACGCCGCGCGCTCTCGTGGGCGGCGAAGATCACCCGGGCCGAGCGGATGCCGCCGGTGGCGCCGTCCTGCATGCGGTTCATCACGTAGACGGCGGTGAGCCCGTGCTCGACGTCGACCACCGCCATCGAGCCGCCCCAGCCGGCCCACAGCAGGGTGCGGTCGTTGGTGCCCATCGGGATGCCCTCCGACGGCATGCCGAACCCGATACCGAACTTCACCGGGATACCGAGCACCAGATCGATCCCGTCGGCCTGCACCTCGAAGCAGCGCTCGATCGTCGCCTCGGAGAGGACACGGTGGCCGTCGACCACACCGCCTCTCGCCAGGCAGGAGACGATCCTGGCCACCGAGCGGGCGTTGCCGTGGCCGTTGCTCGCCGGCTGCTCGAAGCGACGCCACCGATCGGTGTTGACCATCGAGGCATGCGACGGTTCGCCCTGGGACTGCCGCGCCGCGATCGAGTCGCCCACGGCGACGCTGACATCGATCTCGTCGGTCCGGACCTCGGCGATCCGTGGGAACGCCGAGTCGGGGGTGCCGATGTGGAAGTCCGCTCCGAGGGGACCCGCGATCTCCTCCCGGAAGAACACACCCAACGAGCGGCCGTCGACCCGACGGACGATCTCGCCGAGCAGCGGCCCCTGGGTGGACGAGTGGTAGCCCGACGCCGTGCCGGGCGGCCACCAGGGCGCCTGGCGGGCCAGCCGGGCCGCGCAGCCGACCGTGTCGTACATCTCCTCCTCGGTGATCGGCGGGTCATAACCCGCCAATCCCGCGGTGTGGCTCAGCACATGCCGAACACGCACACCCTGCTTTCCCTCGACCGCGAACTCGGGCCAGTGGTCGGCGACGGGGTCGTCGACCGAGAGTTCACCACGATCGTGCAGCACCAACACACAGAGGGCGGCCATCATCTTCGTGGTCGACCAGACGTTGACGATCGTGTCGCGTTCCCATGGAAGGGTCGCGGCGACGTCTCGGTGGCCACCCCACAGGTCGACGACGAGCTCGTCGCCGTGGATGACCGCGCACGATGCCCCGAGGTCGCCCTGGGCGAAGTTCTCGGCGAACCCGTCGTGTACCGCCGAGAACGCCGGGTCGACATGGCCGTGGATCTCGACCATGTCAGTACTCCAACCAGGTTCCGCGCAGCGGCACCTGCCCGACCCCGGCGGCGGTGTAGTCACACACGCCGTCGGGGAAGACGAGCTCCAGACGGGCGAACTGTTCCGGACTGAACTCGACCTCGTAGTCGTCGGGTTCGGGGGTCTTCGTGGTGCACTTGAGGATGTCGTTGGCAAGGGGTTGACCGGCTGCGGTACGCGGGTCGCCGTGGTAGGGATAGGCCTCGGCGCACGGCTCACCGTCGTCGAACACGTCGTCACCCACGATGCGGACGTCCTCGATCACGCAGTCGTCGGCCACGCCCTCGGGTCGGGTGCCCGTCGACGCCCACTCGACGAGCAGATCGGCGATGTCGGTCTCGGAGGGAACGACCTGTCCCTCGTCGACCAGCGGAGCGTCACCACCGCCCACGAGGGTGAGGAGCCCCGAACCGCTCCGGGTCCAGATGACGCGGTTCCCGGCGGGGCTGCCGTCGTCGTTCGCCATCCGGGCCCGGATGGTGAACAGCCGGAAGCGGTCGTGGATGTCGTAGCCGAAGTCGCTGTAGAGGTCGACGTCGATGATGGGGACGTCGAGAACACCACCGTCGCCGCGCAGCACCCGGCCGGTGGCGTAGGTCAGCTCGATCACGTCGGGGTCGGCAGCGGCCCGTTCCGCGACGATGTCGCCGTCGATGTCGTAGCCGCCGATCGCCTCGTTGAGATCGAGGAACTGGTCGACGCTGATCACGCCGGCCTCGAGGGCGTCGAGCCCGTACTGCACGCCGACGTTGTCGAGCGGCCGCCGCCCGAAGCCGTTCTCGTCGACGCCGAAGAGGTTCGAGGCCGAGTCCTGGAGCGTGCACCGGATGCCGTCCGGGTTCGTGTCGGCGTCGTAGATCTCGGCGAGCGGGACCGACTCGTCGCAACCCCGGTCGGCGTAGACGCTGGGGAGGAACAGCTGCGACCACGCCTCGCAGAACTGCACCGTCCCGTGGCCGTTGACCGCCAGCTGTTGTTCGGGGGTGAACGATGCACCGGCCTCGCTCCCGTAGAACTCGAGCAGGAGTCCGCAGTCGGTGACCCCGCCGGAGATCGTGGCGCTGTCGGGGAAGCTCACGCTGGCGTGCACCGCATCGAGGAGCCCCGGATAGTTCTGCACGATCGAGTACTGCTGGATGGCGCCGCCCGAGCCTCCTCGACCGATGGTGAGGCCGATCGGACCGGCCAGTTCCTCCACCCGTTCTCTCGTCATCATCAGGGTCTCGGCCGAGAGGACGTCGTTGCAGTGGGCCTGGAACACGTTGAGCGAGGAGGTCGCCAGGATGTAGCCCGCCTCGAGCGCGTCGGCATCGAGAACCGACGAGCCCGGCACCAGCCCGCTCGCCTGGATGTGGCCATTGCCGCAGCCCCCACCGAAGAGGTAGATCAGGTGTTTCCCGGCGGGAATCGGATCGGCACCGAACGAGGGATCGGCCACCGCGATCGAGTAGATCCCCCGATTGATCGTGCCCGTCTCGAGCCGGATCGGCGTGATGCCGTCCGGGACGTCGTCGGTCTCGACGAACCCGTCGTCGCCGACGTAGCCGAACTGCACCGAGGTTTCGGCCGAACAGTCGTCGTCGCCGGTCGGCGTGAGCCCGTAAACGTCGAGCGCACAGAAGAACGGCTCCTGGTGCGGACCGGAGAACACCGGCCCGGTGATCGGATGGTTCACCACATCGACACGACTGCCGCCCGCCTGGATCGTCGACGCCCCGAGACCGAGTCCTCGGACCACGTGGTAGCCGTTCCCCCGGGAGGTCGAGTCGAGCGCGACACCGTCGACCGTGAACGTCGGTTCGTCCTCCGGGCCGTCGTAGTGGACGAGGACGTCGCCGCCCGTCACGTACTCCGCCCTGCCCACCACCTCGAGCGCCCCGGCCACCGCCGCCGACCCATCGTCGACCCCCGTGTCGGCGTCGGTCGTGTCGTCCGCCGCTGCGGCCGGGTCTGCGTCGGTGGCAGGATCCGCATCGTCGGAACAGGCCGAAGCCAGCAACGCGAGCAACAACAGGACGGGAACCGTGCGGCGAACCATGGCAAGGAGCTACTCCGCCTGAGGCGGCCTGTCCAACCGCCGGGTCAACCGAGCAGGCCGCGTTCCTTCACGATCTTCTGGGCCGGGACGATCCGGCCGCGGTATTCCGCTGCATCGGGACTCGTGCAGATCCAGGCCACGGCGGCACCGATGGCCTGTGGTGTGCCTGCGGTGAAGTTGCCTTCGTACTGCTTCGCCCGTCCGGCGGCGACCTGCCGTTCGGTCGGCACGTGCCCGGGATCCACGCTGAAGGCATGGATGCCGTCGTCTGCGTGCTCGACTTCGAGCAGCGGAGCGACGCGTTCGAACGCGGCCTTCGTCATCGCGTAGCCCATCCCCCAACCACCGCTGCCGATCCGGTTCTTCGGCGTGGCATAGGCGGTGGCCGAGATCATGTTCACGACCGTGCCACCGCCGGCCGCGATCATGGCGGGCAAGAGCTCGTGGAGCAGCGCGATCTGGGCGAAGACATTGCCTTCGAAGAGCTTGCCGATCTGGTCGTCGTCGAGGTCGAGGAACTCGACCATCGCCCCGGGCCCCTGGTAGATGGCGTTGTTGACGACGACGTCGATCCGGCCGAACGCGGCCAGCGCGTCGGCAACGGCGGACACGACGGTCGGGCGATCGAGGAGATCCATGAACAGCGGCACGGCCCGGCCACCGGCCGCCTCGATCGCCGACGCCGTGGTGTCGAGTCCTCCAGGGACGACGATCGTCTCGTCATCTTCGAGTCGCCGTTCACCGTCGACCATCGTCCGGGCCGTGATCGCCACGTCGTAGCCGGCCTCGGCGAGGGCGATGGCGATCGCCTTGCCGAGACCGCGACTTGCGCCGGTGACCAGTGCGGTGGGTCGCTCCATGGTCGACGACAGTAGCCCCACCGTCGTGGATCAGGGGTCGTCGCGGTCCTCGGGCGCCTTGTCGAGCTGGAACGCTTCGTGCAACGCGGCGACGGCGTCCTCCGCCATGTCCTCGCGGACAACGCACGAGATCCTGATCGCGGAGGTCGAGATCATCTCGATGTTGATCCCGATGTCGGCCATGGTCTCGAACATGGTTGCGGCGACGCCCGGGTTGGTCTGCATCCCGGCGCCGATGAGACTGACCCGGGCGATGTCGTCGTCGATCAGCACCGCGTGGGAACCGAGCTCGCCCGTGATCGCGGCGATGGCGGGCTGCGCGGCGCCGACCTGCTCGTGCGGCAACGTGAAGCTGATGTCGGTGCGTCCTTCGGCCGACACGTTCTGCACGATCATGTCGACGTTGACCTCGGCATCGGACAGGGTGCGAAACAGCAGGGCCGCCACGCCGGGCCGGTCGCTCACCCCCGAGACCGTCATCTTGGCCTCCGAGGTGTCGTGCGTGACCGCAGAGATGATGGCGCGTTCCATGGTGGCCTCCTCGGTGACCCAGGTTCCCGGAATCCACGAGAACGCGCTGCGGACATGCAGGGCGACACCGTGAGAACGGGCGAGCTCGACCGACCGCATGGCCGGTTTCGGACAACCGGTGGCGGTCATCTCGAGCAGTTCGTCGAATGAGATGTGGTCCATCTTCCGGGCGTTGGCGACCACACGGGGATCGGTGGTGAACACACCGGGGACGTCGGTGTAGAGCTCGCAGGCATCGGCGCCGAGCGCATGGGCGAGGGCAACCGCCGTCGTGTCGGATCCACCACGACCGAAGAAGGTGACGTCGTGCTCGGTGGACACGCCCTGCGAACCGCCGACCACGGGCACCCGGCCGGCATCGAGCGCTTCGCGGACCCGGTAGGGGTTGACGTCGAGGATCTTCGCGTTGCGGTGCGTGCTGTCGGTCAGGAAGCCCGCCTGACTGCCGGTGAACGAGTCGCTCTCGATCCCCTTGTCGTGCAACGCCATCGAGACCAGTGCGCAGGCCTTGCGCTCTCCGCCCGTGATGAGCATGTCCATCTCCCGGCCGGGTTTGGTGGTCGAGACCTGGTCGGCGAGCCGCAGCAGTTCGTCGGTCTCCTTGCCCATGGCCGACACGACGAGCACGACCTGATCGCCCTTCTTGCGGCAACGGGCGACATGATCGGCCACTTCCCGGATGCGATCGGGGTCTCCGACGGAGGTGCCGCCGAACTTCTGCACGTAGAGAGCCACGGCCAAAAGGCTACCGGCCCGGCGCCGCACTCAAGCCGGATGGAAGAGCTCCACACTCCACGTACCGTCGGCTCGACGGCCCGTCGCGTGGGGCTCGGCCGGCCCTGGGACGGCCACCGTCGCCGGGAGATCACACAGCAACACCCGCTGCCGCGCGTCGACGAAGAGACCGACATCGGCGAGGGTCGTGTCGATCTCGAGGCGGTCGACGCGGACCAGCAACTCTCCGACGACGTCGGCCATCACCGCGACACCCGATGGCCACGTACCGACTCGCTGCCACATCGGCTTGTCGGCACGATTGCGCAACCCCGCCCGACGCAGTCGACGCACCAGGTCCCGGCTGTCGACGAGTTCGGCGCCGAGTGCGAGCGCCCGGTCGCGATCCACCTCGTGGACGTCGTAGTGGTCACCCTGGAACCCGAGCCGACGCACCCCGAGACGACGAGCGAAGTCGTGCAGCTCGTCGTAGGACCGGTCGCTGACGAGATGGGCCCAGCGCCCGCCGCGCCATTCCCACCGAGCGTCGTCCACCAGCACAGCCACGGATCGACGCTAGCGGCCGGCGCGGTCGGCTCTCGGCCCGCCGCCGTGCCAGACTCGGGCCGTGTCCGAGACCGATGCGAGCGAGATCCTGCTCCGGGTGCCCGCACGGGCGCCCTACGCGAGAATCGTCCGGGTCGGCGCTGCCTCGCTCGCGATCCGCCAGGGCATGGGATTCGGGGAGATCGATGATCTCCGGCTCGCCATCGACGAGGCGATGATCGTGCTTCTCGATGGTCTCGACGAGGACGCCGACGCCGACATCGACATCGTGTTCAAGCTCACGGAGGGCCGCTTCGAGCTGGAAGCGACGCGAGACGGCGGGCACCAGGTCGGAGAAGCGGCCGTCCACCGCTTCGATGCGATCGCGAGCGAGCTCGTCGACGACTACGACGTCGACCCGGCGCGAGGCTGGCTGCGATTGCGCAAGACGCCGGCCGACCGGGCCGACGAGCCCGACGAGTAGCGGCGTTCAGCGCCCGCTCGACCCGAACCCCGTGTCGCCGCGGTCGGTCTCGTCGAGCACGTCGACCTCCATGAACCGGACATGCTCGACGGCCTGCACCACCAGCTGGGCGATCCGTTCCCCGCGGACGACCTCGAACGGCTCGTCGGGATCGAGATTGACGAGGCACACCTTGAGCTCGCCGCGATAACCGCTGTCGACCAGACCGGGAGTGTTGAGGACCGTCACTCCATGGGAGAGGGCCAGCCCGCTGCGGGGTTGCACGAAGCCGGCGTAGCCGTCGGGCAGCGCGATCGCGATGCCGGTCGGAACCAGCGCTCGTCCACCACGGGGCTCGAGGATGACGTTCTCACGGGCGACGAGGTCGACCCCCGCATCGCCGACTTTCGCGTAGGCCGGTAGGGGGAGTTCGGGATCGAGGCGCAGCACGGGAAGATCAATCACGACCCGACCCTACCCAGCCCGTCTACCCTGGCCCGATGCTCGCCTGGATGGATCTCGAGATGACCGGTCTCGACCCTGCACGTCACACGATCGTCGAGATCGCCACCCTCCTGACCGACGACGACCTCGAAGTGATCGCCGAGGGCCCCGACCTGATCGTGCACGCCACGGCCGATCAACTCGCCGAGATGGACGACTTCGTCACCAACATGCACACACGCAGCGGGCTGCTCGAGAAGATCACGACCTCGCCGCTCAGCCTCGAGGAGGCCGGGCGCCAGACCATGGCGTTTCTGCGCGAACACATTCCGGAGGCACGATCGGTCCCGCTGTGCGGCAACTCGATCGGCACCGACCGGCGCTTCCTCGCGACCCAGTTGCCCGAGATCGAGGAGTTCCTGCACTATCGCTCGGTCGACGTGTCGACGCTCAAGGAACTCGCCCGGCGTTGGCATCCCGAGGCGTTCGCGTCGGCACCGAAGAAGGCCGCCGGTCATCGTGCACTCGACGACATCCGGGAAAGCCTCGACGAACTACGCCACTATCGCACCACGCTCTTCGTGAGTTCGGCTCCGCCCCAATAGGGTGCCGGGGTGCCCGAACCCGTCTACACGAAGCAGGAACAGGAGCCGGCCTCCGAAGAAGTGATCGAGGTCGCGCCCGGCGTCTTGCGCCTGCAGCTCCCGATCTCGATGCCGGGGCTCGGCCACGTCAACACCTACGCCCTCGAAGACGAGCGCGGGTTTGCTCTCGTCGACCCGGGTCTGCCGGGTCCCGAGTCGTGGGCAGCGCTCATGGACCGGCTGAAGACCGCCGGAATTCCCCTCCAGCGGGTCCACACCACGATCGTCACGCACTCCCACCCCGACCACTTCGGGGGCGCCGACCAGCTCAGCGAAGAGGCCGGGGCCGACGTCCTCACCCACGAATCGTTCCGGTCGCTGGTGGCCGAGACCAACGACGACCTCGACATGGATCTCCTCGATGCCGACGAGGAGGAGCTGATCGAGCTCTGGAAGCGCAAGTTCGCATCGTTCGAGCCGACGCCCTGGGGTACCACGAGGGAGCCGCCACCCGACGACGCGATCCGTCGGTGGATCACGATGGGGCAGGGTGGCCACAAGCGGTTCCGCGGCCCCGAGCCGACGATTCGGGTGGCCGACACCGACCCCGTCCGCCTCGCCGGCCGCGACTGGTTCGCCGTCCACACGCCGGGACACACCACCGACCATCTCTGCCTGTTCGATCCCGAGGAGGGCGTGCTGCTGTCCGGCGACCACGTCCTGCCCACCATCACGCCACACATCGCCGGCTCCACCGATGTCGACGATCCGCTGGCGACCTTCTTCCGCTCGCTCGACAAGGTGGCCGCGCTCGAAGGCCTGACCTGTGCCCTCCCCGCCCACGGTCATCCGTTCGAGGATCTTCCCGGTCGGTGCACCCACATCCGTGAACACCACGACGAGCGGCTCCAGCTCCTCCGAGACGCCCGGCACGACAATGTCGACGCGCCGGTCGACGCATGGATGAAGGTCCTCTTCAAGGAGCGGTCGTGGGGCGAGATGGCGGCCAGCGAGACCTACGCCCATCTCGAACACCTCCGGGTCATCGGTGAGGCGACCGCTCGTCGCGATGCCGACGGCCTGCTCCGTTTCAGCCTTCCGTCGGCGTAGCCCCATCGCGCAGCGGACGGACCCGGGCCACGCTGCCGGCGACACCGTCGGTGGTGAGCCAGGTGTCGATGCCGCCGTCGACGGATCGCCACTCGAGGCGCACATCGGTCTGCGGCTCGACCCCGGGCCCGTGCTCGAGCTCGGCCCGTACCGGGAACTTCGTCTGTCCCGACCGTTCCAGGGCCTCCTCGACCGCCATCCACTGTGCCGCGTTGTTGACATGGCCGAGGACGTCGAGGTCGCCGAAGCGCACCGGCCACTCGTCGTCGATCACATCGTCGGGCCAGGCCGAGGGCAGGGAGTTGCGGGCGGAGATCTGACGATCACCGGCCGTCTCACCCCAGATGTCGAAGAAGTCGGGCGGGAGCTTGGCCGGCCGACCCGTCGCGGCATCGACGAAGACCCACACGGTCGACCCCTCGACGTGGGCGCCTCGTTCACCGCGGATCTCGGTGCGGCGCTCGGCCCACCGACCGCCGAAGCCACTGCACCAGGTCGCGATGTCGAGCCACTCCTCGAACACCGGTGGTCGCAGGACCTCGAGCATCGTGCGCCGCACGACCCAGTTCATCGGATCGGACAGGTTGGAGTCGGCAGAATCATCGCGGGCGACGTCCTGGAGATGCCGGACGAGCGCATCGAGGCGACAGCGGCCGGTGGGATCGACGTCGGCGAGACGCACGCGTCGCCCCGTGGTGAAGATCCGCCCCCGAGCCGGGCGCGGAGTGATTTCTGCGGCACCGGGTTCGGCCATGCGCCGCACCGTATCGGGCCGCATCGGAGGGAAATCCGAGAAAGTCGAATTAATTCGGTTGACGGACGCCCGATCGTCCGCGACCGTGTCCCCTGCCGGAGAGACCGGTCGCGACAGGAGTCGTCATGAACACCTTCATGTGCAACGAGCATCAGAACGGCCACAACGCCGACGCCGCTCGTGCGCGCGTGAACGTGCGTACGGCTCTCGTCATCTCGACCTCGTGGGCATTTGCCACGAAGCCGTATGGCGACCAGCGGCCCTCCGGAGCCTCTCCCGGGTGACACCACCGTCACCCAGAAACGGGAGAGAAGCACTGAGGCCGCCGGAACATCCGGCGGCTTTTCCGCTTTTCGGGCATCGACCGAAACGTCAGACCAGCAACCAGCAACACCAGAACAAGAACAACAAGCAACACACCCACCAGGGAAGGAGACGAGGTCATGGGACTCCTCGTCGACACACAACTCACCGGCAGACCACTCACCCTCGACGAGACGTGGGAGGACCGCGCGGCCTGCCGCTCGGTCGACAACGCGGCGGACCTCTTCTTCAGTGAAGACATCGGCGAGATCGCGGCCGCGAAGCAGGTCTGCGCCGAGTGCACGGTTCTCGCATCGTGCCTCGAGGGGGCACTCGAACGGCGGGAGCCGTGGGGGGTCTGGGGCGGACAGCTGTTCATGAACGGCAAGATGCTCACGGTCAAACGCCGTCGGGGTCGGCCGCCGAAGGTCGCCCGCCCCGAGGACCAGATGCCCGTCATCCCCGTCCCGGCCCACCTCGTCGACCGCGCGGAGCGGCTGACGGCCTGACCACCACATTCCCCCACGCGGCAGTGATGCCGGCGTGGTGTCGCACTCCATGACTCCCCCGGGCCCGGGCAACGGCTGAAGCGAGCCCCGGCCTCTCATCGGAGCGGCACTGCGCCGGCAGCGCCATGTCATCGGAACATCGGGGGCGGTCAGCGGGTTTCCCCGCCGACCGCAGCCGACCCGCAGTGTGCGGGTAGCGTTTTCGTGGAGTTCCCATGACCCTTCCCCATCCCGCCGCCACCCTGTGCAGCCTGTTCGACCTGTTCACCCTGTGCGACGGGGAGATCCGCTGATGGGCGAGTTCGCCTGGCCCTTCGGTCTCGGGATCTTCGCCGCGTTCAACCCGTGCGGATTCGCGATGCTGCCGGCGTACCTCTCGTACTTCCTCGGCATCGAGAGCAAGGAGCACGATCAGCGACGGCTGACGACCGTCGTCCGGGGCCTCGTCGTCGGCCTCGTGATGACGATGGGGTTCGTCGCCGTGTTCGGCACCTTCGGGATCCTCTTCGCCACCGTGATCAACCAGGGGGACGTCGCCGACTACGTCCCCTATGTGATCGTCGCGATCGGTGTGCTCCTGATCCCGCTGGGCATCAGCATGCTGCTCGGTCGGGAGCTCAACCTCAGGCTCCCGAAGATGAACAAGGGGACGGGAAGCCGCAATCTCGGTTCCGTGTTCATGTTCGGTGTCAGCTACGCAGTGGTCTCGTTGTCGTGCACCGTCGGCATCTTCATCTCGGGCGTGAGCAGCTCGTTCTCGTCGGACGGCGTCGCCCGCGGCACCGGCAACTTCCTCGCCTACGCCATCGGCATGGGCGTGGTCATCACGTTCCTCACGATGAGCCTTGCCCTCGCCAAGAGCAATGTCGCCACGAACATGCGACGCCTGCTCCCCTACATCGGCCGGATCTCGGGCGTGCTCCTCGTCCTCGCCGGCATCTACATGATCGACTACGGCATCTGGGACTACCAGGTCGTGATCAACAACGAGTTCGACGCCGGAAACCTGCTGGTCGATCACTTCCTCGAGTTCCAGGAAGCGGCGAGTTCGTGGATCCAGGAGACGACCACGGAGCGGATCGGGCTGATCTCGCTGTTGGGCATCATCGGGGCGCTCGTCGTCGCGTGGCGAGACGACCTCGACGACGCCGTGGCCCGGATGGCGGTCGGGATGGCCTATGTCGTCGGCTATCTCCTCGTCGAGATCTACAACGGCGGTGAGTTCATTCTCCTGCCGCTCGTCCGGTTCTTCGGCGGCTGGCCCGAACGCATCGGCCACTGGGTCGCCGATCCGGGCCGCGGCGGCGTCCCGCTCGAGATGATGGTCGTCGGCCTGGTCGGTTGGATCGTGGTGCGGCGGGTGAATCGGTATCGTCCGCAGCATGTTGCGCGACCTGCTCGCACGTCCTGAGGTCACCGAGATCTGCGAACTCCGCAGTTCCTTCGGCATCATGGCGTTCCACGGGGGCAACCTCGAACGCTGCACCGACGTGATCGCCGCCGAGGTCGCCGAGAGAACCGACGCGTCGCTCTACGCCGTGGTCCAGGCGCCACCGCTGCGCCAACACATCCCCTCGACGGCGTTCGATCCGACCCACTCGAGCGCGTTGGCCCGTTTCGTCGACCATGTCGACATCGTCATCGCGATCCACGGCTACGGCCGCGAGGACCGCTTCTGGGACCTGCTCCTCGGCGGGCGCAATCGCGCCCTCGCCTCCCACGTGGGCGCCCACCTGCGCGATGGGATCGACGAGCGGTTCGGGATCATCGACGAACTCGACGACATCCCCAGGGGCCTGCGCGGGCAGCACCCCGCCAATCCCGTCAACCTTCCCACCCAGGCCGGCGTGCAGATCGAGCTGCCGCCGACGACCCGGTGGAATCGCGAAGAGGCGGAGTGGTCGGATTGGCAGGGAACCGGTCGAGCGCCTCAGGTCGATCAACTGATCGACGTGCTCTGCGCCGCGGTGGACTCCTGGGCGCCTGCACCGACCCACTGAAGGCTCACGGAGCGAGACGGACGACCATCCAACTCCCGTCGCCCGACAATCGGTACTCGAGACGATCGTGGAGACGATCGGGGCGCCCCTGCCAGAACTCGACCGCCAGAGGACGGATCAGGTAGCCGCCCCAGTGGGGAGGACGGGGAATCTCGCCGGGGTAGCGGCGTTCGATCTCTGCGAAGCGTGCGTCGAGAACGGCCCGCGACGCCACCACGCTCGACTGGTCGCTGGCCCACGCCCCGATCCTGGCCCCCCGGGGCCGGGACGCGAAGTAGTCGTCGGACTCGGTGTCGGCAACGTGCTCCACCGTGCCGACCACACGGACCTGTCGTTCGATCTCGCGCCAGACGAACGTGAGGGCCGCCCGGGGGGCCACTTCGAGGGCCCGCCCTTTCGCCGAATGGCGGTTCGTGAAGAAGACGAACCCTCGCTCGTCGGCTCCCTTGACCAGCACCGCCCGACACGACGGCCAACCGTCGGCGTCGACGGTCGCCACCGTGGCGAGGTTGGCGTCGTAGGGCTCCGTCGACACCCAGGATCGAAACCACTCGTCGAACTGGTCCATCGGCGTCGCGGCGAGATCGGACTCGTCGAGACCCATGAGGCCGTACTGTTCGCGCATCGCTGCGAGGTCCATCGCCGCAGCCTACGGTGCGACCGTGGAGCTACCGAAGGCGACCCTCGTCGCTCTGGGCGGCATGGCCGGCGCCGCAGCGCGATGGGGCGCACTCGAACTCGCCGACGGTTCGGCGTGGGCGCTCGTCGCGGTCAACAGCCTCGGCGCGTTCGTGCTCGGTCTGGTCGCCCACGGTCTCCTTCGCGGAAGGCCCGACCTGCGACTCGTCGCGGGAGTCGGCTTCTGTGGCGCCTTCACGACCTTCTCGACGCTCGCCGTCGACATCGCACGGGATCTCGACCGCGGGGCGACCGGCGACGCGGTGCTCTTGCTGCTCGTCAGTCTCGTGGCCGGCCTCGGGGCCGGCTCGCTCGGCATGCGCGGCCGCCGGAGGACCCCGTGATCGTCGTGGCATTCCTGGGTGCAGCGGCGGCCGGCACGCTGGCCCGGTGGCGGCTCTCGGTCGTGCTGCCCCCGCTCACCGGAACCCTCGTTGCCAACCTGGGCGGCGCCTTCGCGCTCGGTCTGCTCAGCGGGTCGTCGGCGACGAGCACCACGATCGTCGGGATCGCAGCCCTCGGTTCGCTCACGACGTTTTCGACGCTCGTGATCGAGATCCTCGAGCTGGGCCGAACCCGACCCCGACGTGCGCTGCTCTACGCGGCGGCAACCATCGTCGGCGGCATCGGCCTGGCGTGGGTGGGCGTGACCCTCAGCTGAGCGAGGCCGCCCGGCGAGCCACGCACCATGTGCCCGCACCGGCCCGAGATGCATCGGCGAACCACCGGCCGGGGAGCGCGTCGACCACGGCCTCGGCCGAGAGGTGGATCGGCGTCGCCTCACCGAGGGTGTTCACCCAGACGAGCGTGCCGGACGGCGCCAGCACCCGTTCGACCTCGGCGGGGAACAGCAACATGTTGAGCAGGACCAGCACATCGACCGAACGGTCGGCCAGCGGCAGACGGCTCGCATCGGCGCGGGTCCATGGCGCGAGATCCGGTGGTGCCTGGGCGAGCATCCCGGCCGACAGGTCGATCGCGGCGTGGACCGGCCGGAAGCGGGTGATGACCCTGGTGCCGATGCCCGTGCCGGCGCCCAGCTCGACGAGCACCCCCTCGGGGAGCTCGCAACGTTCGAGCGCATCCTCGAGTGCGACCAGACGCTCCGGCACATCGTGGGCGTGCCACCCTTCGGCCATCGAATCGAACAACGCCTGCACCGCGGCGCGGTGTTCGGAATCGAAGGCCTCGCCGGCGGCCATGTCGTTGGTGACGACCCGCATCGGATGATCATGGTGGTTCGGTTCGGGCGCGTCGACGGCCAGCACCGGCGGAAGGTGACGGACCGTTCCCGCCATCTCAGAGCGGCGCCGGGATCTCCGTCATGCCGCCCAGATACGGGAGCAGCACGTCGGGCATGCGAACCGAGCCGTCGGCCTGGCGGTAGGTCTCGACGATCGCAGCCCAGACCCGCGGCACGGCGAGGCCCGTACCGTTGAGGCTGTGGACGTATTGGGTCCCCTTCTCCTCGTCGGGGCGGTAGCGGATGTTGGCCCGCCGGGCCTGATAGTCGGTGCACCACGACACGGATGAGACCTCGAGCCAGCGGTCGGCGCCCGGTGCGAACACCTCGATGTCGAAGGTTCGTGCGCCGGCTCCGCTGATGTCGCCACACGCGAGGTCGAGCACTCGATGGGCAAGACCCAGATCGCGCATGGCGTCCTCCGCCCGGGCCAGGATCTCCATGTGCATGTCCTGGGCCTGATCGGGCGTGCAGAAGGCATAGAGCTCGACCTTGTCGAACTCGTGCACCCGCAGCAGACCCCGGGTGTCACGCCCCGCCGAGCCCGCCTCACGACGGAAGCACGAGGTGTGGGCCATCAACCGCAGCGGCAGATCCGCCTCGTCGAGGATCTCACCGGCCACCATCGACGTGAGCGGCACCTCGGCGGTCGGAATCGCCCAGAGGTCGTCGCGTTCGAGGTGGTAGGCGTCGTCGGCGAACTTCGGGAGATGACCCGTGCCGACCATCGTCTCGGTCTTCACGACGGTGGGCGGGCGGATCTCCTCGAACGCGTCGCGGTTTCTGTCGAGGCCATAGGAGATGAGGGCCCGCAGGAGGCGGGCTCCGGCGCCGCGGTACATGACGAACATGGATCCCGACATGCGCACGGCCCGCTCGGGATCGAGGATGCCCAGCTGTTCGCCGATCTCCCAGTGGGGCACCCGCTGGTGGTCGGCGTAGGAGGCCGGGTCGTAGTCCTCGACCCGGACCACGACATTGTCGTCTTCGGTGAGACCGTCGGGCGCGTCGGGCGCCGGCATGTTGGACACGTTGAGCAGGAGCGAACGAATGGACGCAGCCAACTCGTCGGCCTCGTCGCTCAGCTCCTTCTCGCGGTCACCGAGGTCGCGACTCTTCGTCTGGAGCGCGGCGGCCTCGTCGGATTTCCCGGCCTTGTGGAGGGCACCGACCTCCTTGGAGATCTGCTTCACCTCGGCTCGGATGTCGTCGCGCTCGGTACCGATGGCGCGGACCCGCTGGTCGAGGCGGACGACGTCGTCGATCGCCGACGTCGACTCGCCCCGACGTGCGATCGCCGCCTTGACGGCCTCCGGATCGGCGCGGATCAGCTTGATGTCGAGCATGACGAAGACGGTACCCGGTGGCTCACCCGAGAGGTTGCCAAATTCGTCGTGGGATCAGTGCGTCTGAGGTTCGCGGGGAGGGTCGCCGGCCTCGTCGAACGCCTTGGCGACGTCGGAGTAGGTCAGACGGGTCCGGCCCTTGCGATTGTCGAGGTCGGCCTTGCGCAGCGCTGCCGTGTAGCGGAAGAAGCGGACCGCGATCATCCCCCAGAGATAGAAGCCGCCGACCACCTTCATGATGACGCCGGCCAGCTGCTGGTCGTTGGTCGGCGTGAGGCCCCAGAGGTGGGCGTCGTTGTCGTACGCCTTGTAGACGATGCCCTCGGCGAAGGTGAGCCAACCGGCGGGGACGGTCGGGACGATCGACATCAAGAAGAGGTACACGAGCTTCCCGGGCTCGGTCATCTGTACTTCCTTGAGCGGCCCGAGCACCGGGAACCACATGAGCAGGGCCGAGAAGAAGACGCCGAGGTGCAGCAGGTAGTGGAACGCACCGTTCTTGACGCTGACGTCGACGACGGCGGTCCAATGGGTGAGCACCTGGAACACGTTGAAGATCACGCCGGCGACCACGGGGCGGGTGAGCAGCCGCAGCACCTTCGAGGTGAGACCTCCGTCGAGGACGAGAAGGCGGGCCAGCCATTCCGGCATGGCCGACAACAGCAACGGCGGCACGATGAACGCGATGAGCAGGTGCTGGAACATGTGGACCGAGTAGAGGTAGTCCTCGGCGATGTCGTGCATCGGATAGTCGGCGGCGACCCAGAGCAGCAGCACACCGGCGAAGAAGTAGCGCTTCTGCGTCTTCGTGACGACTGGTGTGCCTTCGGCGACGACGAGCGGCCCGATCGCGCGCACCGCGTAGACACCGAGACCGACGATGCCGGCGATGAGGATCCACACCTCGGGGTGGGCCTCGAAGGCCCACGGGTTCACGGCGAAGAGGTTCGCCGTCATGGCATCAGGCCCAGAACTCGAAGGCGCTGAGGGCGATCGCGTAGACGCCGGTTGCCAGGATGAGACCGGCGACGAACATCCGACCGAAGATCGGGTTGTCGAACCGCAGGTGCATGAACCAGGTCGCCACGAGGAAGAACTTCACGACCATCAACACCATCAGCGTGGCGATCGTGACCGAGTTGTTCTCGAAGATCGGGATCGCCGACTCGAAGTACGTCAGCACCTCGATACCGGTGAAGGTCGCCAGAATCAGAGCGATCTTGATGTAGGCCCAGTCGGACGGATGCTCATGGGACTTCTCGTGACCCTCGTGGGTCTCGACTGCCTCGGAAGTTGCTTGTTCAGACACGTTCTCAGCTCCGCTCAGTCGACCGGGATCAGGTAGATGACCGTGAAGATGAAGATCCAGACGATGTCGACGAAGTGCCAGTACAGGCCGACGATCTCCACTGTCTCGGTGTTCTTCGGGGTCAGCTTCCCCTGTTTGGACGCAACGAAGAGCGACATCAACATGACGATGCCCAGGGTCACGTGGACACCGTGGAACCCGGTCAGCGTGTAGAAGGCCGAACTCGCCGGGTTGTGGGTGAAGCCCACGCCCTCACGCAGGAACGCGGTGAACTCGTAGACCTGCCCGCCGATGAAGATGCCGCCCAGCATGGAGGTGGTGAGCAGCCATGCCCGGGTGGCCTGGTTGTCGCCTCGGGTCAGGGCCGACAGCGCCAGCACCATGGTGAGCGAGCTCATGAGGAGCACGAACGAACTCACGGAGGTGAAGGGGATGTCGAAGAGGTCGGTGGGGATCGTCGTGTTGTCGGGCCCGGGACCACGGCGGGTCTTGTAGAGCAGATAGGTCGAGATCAGCCCGCCGAAGAGGAGGCACTCGGAGCCGAGAAACGTCCACATCGCCAGCTTCGTGTTGGAGATGCCGGTCGAGGTGCCGTGCTCGCCATGGCCGCCGTCGTGGCCGTCGGAATGGGTGTCAGGGCTGTCGATGGTCGCGGTCGCCATGATCATTCCCCTCCTTCGGCGCCGGCGGTGGCCGGCTCGCGCTCGGTGGCGACGGCGTCGTCATCGCCGCCGTCGTCGTGGTGATCATCGTGGCCGCCGTGGCCGTGGTCGGCATCGGGGTCGTCGACCGGTTCGAGGGCCCACGAGTACATGGCCAGCCCGGTGAGGGCGCCGCCGACGACGCAGAGCCACAGGTTGAAGATGAGGCCGTAGCCGATGAGCGGCAGGCCGACCGCCAGCACGAGCGGCCAGAACGACGGAGCGGGCAGGTGCACGCCGGTGGCCGAGCCGTCCTGTGCGACCTCTTCGGTGGAAGCGACGCGGACGACGCGTCCGTCGTCGTCGTAGCCGTACTTGCGGTGCCACCACTCGTCGACACTCTCGATGACGGGGATGGTGTCGAAGTTGTGCTCCGGCGACGGCGACGGGATCATCCACTCGAGGCTGCGGGCATCCCACGGGTCGGGACCCGGTGCCGGCTTGTTCGGCGCGTCGCGGTGCGACTTCCACACGTTGAAGAAGAAGATCAGCACGCCGAGGGCGATGGTGAACGACCCGATCGTGGCGACCAGGTTCCAGAGTTCGAACCCGAAGCCAGGTGAGTAGGTGTCGATGCGGCGGCTCATGCCCTGCAGGCCGAGGATGTGCATCGGACCGAAGGTGAGGTTGAAGCCCACCAGGATCACCCAGAAGTGGATCTTGCCGAGGGTCTCGTTGAGCATGTAGCCGAAGATCTTCGGCCACCAGAAGTAGATGCCGCCCATGAGACCGAGCACACCGCCACCGAAGATCACATAGTGGAAGTGCGCCACGATGTAGTAGGTGTCGGTCTGCTGGGTGTCGGCCGGAGCCAGCGCGTGGGTCACACCGGACAGACCACCGATGGTGAACATCGCGACGGTCCCCACGGCGAACAGCATCGCCGTCGTGAAGCGCAACTTGCCGCCCCACATCGTGGCCAGCCAGTTGAGGATCTTCACACCGGTCGGTACCGAGATGAACATCGTCGCCAGCGAGAACGCGGCGACCGAGAACGGTCCGATCCCCGAGACGAACATGTGGTGGGCCCACACGCCCCAGCCCATGAAGCCGATCGCGATGCCCGAGAACACCATGAAGGAGTAGCCGAAGAGCGGCTTGCGGCTGAAGGTCGGGATGATCTCCGAGATGATCCCGAAGCTGGGCAAGATGATGATGTACACCTCGGGATGGCCGAAGATCCAGAACAGATGCTGCCAGAGCAAGGGATCGGCCCCCATCTCCGGATTGAAGAACTGGGCATCGAAGACCCGGTCGAACATCAGCAGGAACAGCGCCACCGTGATGACCGGCAGGGCGAACAGGAGCAGGAACTGGGTGACCAGCAGCATCCAGGTGAGCATGGGCATGCGGAACAGGGTCATGCCCGGCGCCCGCATGTTGAGCACCGTGACGATCAGGTTGATGGCCGACACCAGTGAGGCGATACCGGCGATCTGCAGACCGATGACGTAGAAGTCCACACCGTGGGTCGGCGAGAAGGCGAGACCGCTGTTGGGGGAGTAGCAGAACCACCCACAGTCGGCGCCGCCACCCCCGACGATCCACGAGGTGTTGAGGAAGATCGCGCCGGAGATCCAGATCCAGAACGACAGCGCGTTGAGGCGCGGGAACGCCACGTCACGGGCGCCGATCTGGAGCGGGATCAGATAGTTCGCGAACGCGGCGGCCAGCGGCATGATGAACAGGAACACCATGGTGACGCCGTGCATCGTGAAGACCTGGTTGTAGACGTCGGCCGAGAGGATCTGGCCTTCCGGCGCGGCGAGCTGCAGGCGGATCAACAGCGCCTCGATGCCGCCCACGACGAAGAAGAACATCGCGGCGACGCCGTACATGATGCCGATCTTCTTGTGGTCGACGGTGCTGAGCCAGTCCTTCCAACCGTTGCCACCCTGGGGCCGGGTGAGCACACCGAGGGGACGCTCGACCGTGGAGGGCTCTCCGGTTGTCAGGGCGAGGGGTTCTTCGATAATCGCCATCTCACTCCACCTCCGTCGCCTGGATCATCTCATCGGTCGGGCGGGGGCCCAACGTCTGGAGGAAGGCGATCACATCGTCGATTTGTCGTTCACTCAGTGCCAGGGTCGGCATGCCTCTGGGCAGCTGTCCGTCGGGCAGATTGTTGGCGAAGTTCGCCTTGATCTCCTCGGGATTGCGGATCCAGGCCGCCAGGTCGTCGCGGTTGAACGACCCGTCTTCGTTGTAGAGGTTGAGAATGCCGCCGGCGAACGTGGTGCGGTTCGCGAGATGGGTCAGGTTGGGAGCCGACCCGGAAACCACCGCGGCACCGTTGTAGTTGAGATCGTTGAGACCGTTGACGAGGTGGCACGAGGCGCACTGGGTCACGAAGACGTCGAGGCCCCGGGCGACCTGGCTCGGGTTGGCAGGCAGTGTGGCGCCGCCCGTCTCACGGTAGGACGCGACGTAGGGCTGCAGTTCCTCACCGAATGTCGCCGGTGACATCTGCATGTCGATCCACTGCTGGAAGTCGGCCTCGGTCATCCCGATGGCCTGCATACGCATACGACTGTGGGACAGGCCACAGAACTCGGTGCACTGACCGAAGTAGATGCCCGGGTCGTCGGCCTCGAGCTTCCACGGCGAGAAACGACCCGGGACAGCGTCGCGCTTGCCGTTGAGGGCCGGGATCCAGTGCGAGTGGATGACGTCGCGAGACGTGACGACCAGGTCGATCTCGACACCGACCGGGAAGGCGAACTGGCCCGACGTGACGATGTCGGCCGGGGGAAGGTCGCGCGGGTTCTCGAGCATCGACGGATCGAGATCGAACTCGTCGAGGTAGTAGCGGTACTCCCACCACCACTGCTGGCCGACGACGACGATGGTCGGGTCCCACATGCGAGCCTCGCCGTCGACCTCGATCTCGATCGCGGCGGCCTCGTCCTTGTTGATCGCCACATGGGTGACGATGGTGGCGACCGCGATGGCCGCCATGATCACGGCAGGCAGGATCGTCCAGGCGATCTCCAGCGAGTTGTTGTGGGAGACCTGCTCGGGGAACTCGTCGTCGCCTTCGTAGGTGGCCACCCGGTTCTTGATCGAGAGATAGAGCACGGCGCCGCAGACGAGCACCAGGATGATGCCTGCGACGATGAACACCGGCAGGACCAGACCGTAGATCTGGTCGGCCGTTTCGCCCTCGGGCTTCAGCGTGTCGAGCTCGGCATCGCTCGCGCATCCGGCGAGCACCAGGCCCAGCAGAACGACGACGCCTGCGCCGGGGAGACGGCGCCGGAAGTTGAACATGTCACTCACTGGGTGTTTCTCCATCAGTGGTCTCGTCATCTGGGGTGCCGACGTCGGAGTGGTCGGCATCGGAACTGTCGACGCTGTCGTCTTCGTGCGTCTCGCCATGGACTTCGTGCTCTTCGAACTCGCGCTCACCGTCGACCGCAGCCCACACGCCGCCGCCGATGATGGCCACTCCCACCACGAGTGCGAGGCCGGCGACGACATTGCGGTTGAGCTTGCGATCGCTGGCGGCCAACGCACCGAGGCCCAGGAAGACGACGGACACGACACCGGCAGCGATGACCGCGCCCAACTTGGTGGTGTTCAGGAGGATCCTCGAGATGGAGAGGACGGCCAGGCCGATCACCGCGGCGCCGGCGGCCGGGATCTCGATCGGGGCCATGATCCGGTTGCGGAGGGCACGGTTGGCCTCCGGGTCGCCGGTGGCCCGGTCGGCCCAGGCGTCCATCATCCACTCGATGGCGACTGCGCCGACGATCACCAGGCCCGTGATGAAGACGGCCGTGTTGAGCACGAGACCGACGGCCATGGTGCCGACGCCGAAGGCGCCGACGACCGGCCAGAAGCTCCCGGTGACCGGTGCGGTCGGGGCGATGTCGTCGACACCCATGTAGTCGGCCTGGTCGGCGGGATCGGCGTCGCGGAAGAAGATGAGGGTCAAGGCGATGCCCATGGCGCTCAGCCCGAGGGCGACGAGGATGCCGTAGCCGACGTGCTCGCCGACGCCGCCCTTCCAACCGAGTGAGATCGGCCCGACGTGGTTGCCGCCCGAGGTGTAGCCGTAGAGGACACCGGCCGTCACCAGCGCGACGCCGAGACCGAAGAAGAACTTGAAGCCCGTGGTGAACATCTGATCCCTACTTCGTGACGAAGATGACGTACCAGGCGATCGCGTACATGGCGACGACTGTGTTCCAGTAGAAAGCGGCAGCGGCGACCGAATCGGCCTTGCGGGGGCCGAACTGCCCGATGAGGGCCCGCAGGAAGGTGAGGGTGACGAAGACGACGGCGCCGATGAGGAAGGCCACGAAGGTGCCCAACACGACGAAGAACATGAACTCCGAGGTCGTGGCGGACAGTGCGAAGCCGCTGTCGTTCATGATGAACCACAGCTGGTTGAAGACGGCGGCACCGAAGATGCCCGTGAGCACCAGCGCGACGAGGGCGTTCTTGCGGTCGTCGTTGTTGATCGCCTGCACCGCCCACTGGACGGTGAAGATCGACAAGATGAGCGTGGCGAAGACGAAGCCGGCAGGGCCGAGCTCAACGGAGCCGTCGGCGAACCACTCCGCACCGTCGGCGCGGGCCTGGGCTCGTTCGCTGATGTAGACGATGATCACCCCGACGAAGGCCATGAAGGCAGCTGCGGAGGCGAACATCGTGCCGACCAGAACGGTGCGAGGTCGGGTGACCTCGGGGGCCGGAAGACCTGTGGCGATCGCAGTCATCTACGACTCCTCCCCTTCGTCGGAAGATGCATCGAGCAGCGGCGCCTCGGAGGTGACCAGGGCCGGCGGCTCGGCGAAGTTGCCGGGCGGGGGCGGCGTGACCGTCGACCATTCGAGTGTCTGCCCGCCCCACGGGTCGTCGGCGTCGCCGGCACCACCCGTGCGCATGGCGACGAGGAGTGTTGCGAGCGCGCTGACGGCGCCGAGCGCGATGATCAGCATGCCGACCAGCGCCACGGCGTTGAGGGCATCGCCTGCGTCCTCGGTCGGCGCGACCAAGGGGTTGACGCTCGTCTCGAAGAACCCGTTGACGACCTGCGCGGCACCGAGCACGAGACCACCGGCCACGAGCAATGTCACCGCGGCTCGTCCCATCACCGGGGAGAGTTCGTGGCCACAGACCTTGGGGCCCCAGAACCAGATGCCGGCCACGGCAGCGGCGACCGCGGCGAACAGCACGAGGTTCATGACACCCGAGACGGTGACACGCTGGCCCAGCTCGAACGGTTCGATGACCCGGGCGACACCCGCCGCAGTGCCGGCGAGCAGTACCAGAGCGGCACCGAGCGCACCGAGGAGGTGAGCGGGCGGAATGCCGAAGAGATTGGTGCGGCCTCGCATGAGGGTGTCGGCGGCGCCGCCGAATGCGCCGAGCACCGGCAGGATCGCAGCGATGCCGAAGGCGATGAAGACGAACTTCTCGTCGTAGCGAACGAGGGAGTCGTTGGTCGGCTGGAAGAACGGCTGAGCCCAGGCGCCGACCGACAGCAGGCCGAACAGACCGATGAGGCCCATCGAGAGGCCGTGGCGGGCGGCGCGCACGCCGGCGGCCACCGGGACGATCGAACCGAGCACGCCGAGCACCGGAATCGCGAAGGCGTAGACCTGCGGCTGTTCGAACAGCCACTCGATCTGGGCGTAGATGCTGAGGTCACCGCTCAGGCCGCCACCGAACGTGCCCGGGCCGTTGTGGAGGT
The DNA here is from genome assembly GCA_041394245.1 of Acidimicrobiales bacterium. Classification (NCBI taxonomy): domain Bacteria; kingdom Bacillati; phylum Actinomycetota; class Acidimicrobiia; order Acidimicrobiales; species Acidimicrobiales bacterium. Next base: position 778,342 of record JAWKIR010000003.1, on the reverse strand, counting down.
CGACATAGGCGATCAGCAGGTTGGCGAGCAGCACCGGCAGCGTCAGCAGCCACACGCCCGTGGCAACCAGCATCGACCAGGCGAACAGTGGGGTACGCAGCAGGGTCATGCCCTTGACCCGCAGCGACACGACGGTCGTGGCGATGCACAGCGAACCGAGCAGCAGGGAGAGGATCACCATGCCCATGCCCACGAGTGTGAGGGCGACGGCGTCACGTTCGTCGCCGCTGGCCCGGTCGACGGCTCCCCAGCCGCCGTTCGCCATGGTTGCGGCGATCATGATGATCGCACCGACGACGAAGCCCCAGACCGCCGCGGCGGCCGCACGGGGGAAGGCGATGTTGGTCGAGCCGACCTGCATCGGCACGACGATGGTCGCGAGGCCGATGAACAGCGGTGCAGCGACCAGCAGCGCCAGTGCGATGCGATAGAGCGCCCACATCTGGAAGAAGGCGTTGTCGCCGCCGAACAGGTCGGTCGATTCTCCGTCGAGGCGCTCGATGCCGAGCAGCACGCCGAGGACGACGGCGCCCACGAGCAGGACCATCCCGGACCGCAGCCAGAGTCGGCCGATGCGCTTGTGGTCGGTGGTGGTGAGGGCGTCGTAGAGCCCAGCCACTGCGGGAGCGGACACTGCAGGGGCGGTGTCGGTCGCCGGCGGTGATTCGGTCATCGTCATGGTGGCAGGTGTCCTCCGACAGTTGCACCGGACAGCGGTGGCGCAGCTGTTGCTTCGTTCGTTGGTGCACGACCGGCGCAGTCGCGCAGCACGCGACGACACCCGAGGTGCAGTACCGAGACGGGAGCCTACAGCCCCACACGCTCCGGGATGGAAACCGGGCGGCACAGGATTTTCGACGGATTTCTCCGCGGGCCGGTGCTCAGAAGCCGTTGCGGACGATCTCGTCGGCCGCCATCGCGCCGAAGAGCAGCGTCACATAGGTGATCGACCAGCCGAACAGGCGCATCGCGAGCGCCGGCTCCGGGCGACGGAACACCTGGACCGCGAGACCGGTGAACACGGCGCCGAGCACGACCGCCGAGGCGTAGTAGACGAGGCCCATGTCGGCGACGGGGCCGAACAGGAGCGTGAGTGCCCAGAGGAAGACCGTGTAGGCGAGGATGCGGGTCGCGGTCGTGCGCAGGGAGGCGACGGCGGGCAGCATCGGCACATCGGCGGCCTGGTAGTCGTCCTTGTACCGGATGGCGAGGGCCCAGAAGTGCGGCGGCGTCCAGTAGAAGATGATGGCGAAGAGCACCACGGGCGGCCAGTCGAGCTCGTTGGTGACCGATGACCAGCCCACCAGCACCGGGACAGCACCGGCGGCGCCGCCGATGACGATGTTGCGGGTGGAGGTCCGCTTCAACCACATCGTGTAGACGAAGACGTAGAAGAGGGTCGCCGAGACGGCGAGCACCGCCGACAGCAGGTTGACGAAGCCCCACAGCCAGGCGAACGCGGCGATCTCGACCGCGAAGGCGAAGACGAGCGCCTCCTGCGGTGTCACCTCGCCCGTGACGAGGGGGCGACCCTTCGTCCGTTCCATCAGCCGGTCGATGTCGCGGTCGATGTACATGTTGAACGCGTTGGCGCCGCCGGCGGCGAGGGTGCCACCGACGACCGTCGCCACCATGAGCCACAGCGACGGGATGCCGCCCTCGGCGACGATCATGGTCGGCACGGTGGTGATGAGGAGCAGTTCGATGATCCGCGGTTTCGTCAGCGCGACGAACGCGAGGACGCGTGGGCGCTGGCGAGTGGGGGCGGTGGCGGTCACAGGACGAAGGGTAGCGGCCGAGGGGGCATGACCGCCCAACGGGGCCCTACGCTTTGGTCGTGAGCCCGGCCCGATACCTCTCCCTGACCCGTGCGGCACTCTGGTCGCTGACCATCATCGTGATCTCGGGCGGCGCGGTTCGTCTCACCGGATCCGGTCTGGGTTGTTCCGACTGGCCCAACTGTGAGCAGGACCAGCTCGTGTCCGACCTCGAGTACCACGGCATGATCGAGTTCGGGAACCGCATGTTCACGGGAGTCGTCACGATCGCGGTCGCTGCCGCAGTGCTCGGTTCACTCCGGCGGACGCCGCGCCGGACCGATCTCGTGTGGCTGTCATTGGGTCTCGTCGCCGGCGTGGTCGCCCAGATCGTCCTCGGCGGGCTGCTGGTGAAGACCGAGCTCGACCCGCGCTTCACCATGGGCCACTTCCTGTTGTCCATGGTCCTGCTGTGGAACGCGACGGTGCTCATGCATCGCGCCGCACTCGCCGACGGCCCCGTCCAGGGCGCAGCGTGGGCCGATGATCACGACAGGGCCGTCGCCGAACGACGCATCATCCGCCGGCTCACCCGAGCGGTCATGGCGGCGGGGGCCGTCGTCTTGGTGATGGGAACGATCGTCACCGGTTCGGGACCCCATTCCGGCAGCGATGAGGAGGAGGTCGCGGAGCGGCTGCCGTTCCTCGTGCGCGACGTGACCCGACTCCACAGCATGTCGGCGATCGTCCTCCTCCTCGGCGTGGGCTACGTCACCTCTCGGGCCCATCGGCGGGGCCTGGTCGACATTCGCCGGGCCGGGCTGATCGTGACGGCACTCGTGGTCGCTCAGGGCGTGGTGGGGTACTGGCAGTACTTCGCCGGAGTGCCGGTGGTGCTCGTGGCCGTCCACATCCTTCTCGCATCGCTTGCATGGATCCACATCGTTCGTCTCGACCTCGAGGCGCGTCTGATCAACGCTCCGGCCGGCGTCCGGATCCTGGCTTCGACATGACTGCGCCCCTGATCGTCGAGGATCGGGAGACGGAGTCGGTCGACGATCTCTCGAGGCCGTGGAAGGTGATCGTGTGGGACGACCCGATCAACCTGATGTCGTACGTGGCGTTCGTGTTCCGCAAGTTGTTCGGCTTCTCGGAGGAGAAGGCCCATCGGCTGATGATGGAGGTCCACACCGACGGCCGCGCCGTGGTGAGTTCGGGGCCGAAGGAGAAGGCCGAGATGGATGTGTTCCGCCTCCACGAACACGGCCTCTGGGCGACCATGGAGCACGATTCGTGAGTGCGACCAATGTGAGGGAGCACGATTCATGAGTGCGACCAATGTGAGGGAGCACGATTCATGAGTGCGTCGTCGTGGCCGTTCGTGCCGGGGGGTGACGGGGTGGTCGTCAACCTCGGGGCGCGGGAGCAGGAGGTGCTGGCGGGCCTGATCGTCGATCTGCGCGAGCTCCTGATGGCCGACAGCCACGACACGCTGCGGCGGCTCAAGCCACCGGCTCATCCCGACAATGACGAGGCCGAGGCCGCGTACCGCGAGATGATCGGCGACGACTTGTTGCGTGGTCGTCTGGAGTTGTTGGACATCGTCGAGGCGGGCATCGAGGGGGCGACGCTCGACGAGGGCGACGTGGCCGCGTGGATGCAAGGGCTCAACATGATCCGTCTGGTGCTCGGCGAACGCCTCGAGCTCGATGGCGCCGATCTGGAGTCGCACGAGCTCCCGGAGGGGCCGGCGACCTTTCTCTACGAGTGGACCGGCGAGCTGCTCGAATTCCTCGTCCGGGCGGCGTCGACCGCCTAGGTCCGCAGCTCCCAGCGGGTGGCCGCGGCAACGCTCGACAGGTCGCGGGCGAGTTCGGCGCAGCGACCTGCACCGAGGTCGGGAATGGTCACGTGGTTGCCCGGCCCGACACCGGCGGTGTTGACCTCGAGGTCGGCGACGCCGAGACGACGTTGGAAGAACGTCGCCCGGGTGATGACCGACTGGATGTGGGCGAGCGGGATCTGGGTGAGGTGGTGATCGAGTACGCCGCTTCGGGCGACGAGGCGGCGGTCGTCGACGGCCAGTCCGAGTCGGCGGTGTCGCTGCCGGGCGTAGGCGAACGCAGGCGGCCAGAAGGCGAGGGTCGGCAACACCGCGGCGAACGGGTGAACGAACCAGAGGACGATCGAGATGGGCAGGACGACGAGGGCGTAGGCGATGGCCGAGCGGACCAGCTGGCGGCGGACGGTCACCCGGCTCACCGGCTCGAGATCGACACCGAAGGCCGGGTCGACATCGAGCGCTCCCCGGACGATCGACGCGATCTCGTCGGTGCGAGCGGCCGGCGAGAGGCGAACGATGGCGGTTTTCTGGGTGGTCTTGCCGGTGGCGGCGGAGAACGAGATCTGATGGAGTCCCATCCGGCGCACGATGGGGCCCGAGCTGACCGTGAGGGTCTGGATCCGTTCCGGGCGCACCTCGATCTGTCGACGCGAGAGCAGGCCGGCTTGCGCCGTGAGCGACCGTGGCGACCGTTGGAGGCGGAACCCGCCATCCCCCAGGACCGCACCCGCGGTACTCAGTGCGGGGGCCAGGAGCAGGATCCCCGCGACGACGACTGCCGCGCTGAGCGCGGCGACGAGGCCGGGGCCGAGGGCCAGCACGATCACGACCACGAGACCGATCACCGCGGCGCCGATCAGACCGGGGGCCATCGCGCCGAGGCTGTAGCGGACGAGTGCGCCGATCGGGGTGGCGTGGAGCAGGACCGACGGCGGCTCGGGCGGCGCGGCCAGCGAGCTCACCACCGGGCCCTGGTTGTCGAGGGCATCGCGTCGGCGGGCGAGGGTCCGCAGTCGCTGCGTCAGCGCAGTGGCGTCGTTCTTGCCGAGATAGCGGATCTCGACGTCGCCGTCGGCCGAGGCTTCCGAGACCTGCACCACTGCGAGGCCGACGGCGCGGGCGATCACCGGCTCGGACACCGAGACCTGCTGGATGCGGGTCAGGGCGATCGACCGGGCCTGCCGGTTGAGCACGCCGGACCGGTAGTGCACCGCGTCGTCGGTGACCGCGTAGCCGGTCATGTACCAGCCGACCACGCCGAAGCCCACGGTCGCACCGCCGACCACGAGGGCGACCGTGTCGAAGCCGATCCCGCTGCCGCCGAAGACGACCGCCACCACGAGTGGTCCGGCGTTGCCGCTGACGAAGGTGACGACGAGAACGATGGTGGTCAGCGGATGGGGCCGCTTCCAGTCGGCATCGTCGCTCACCCGCCGAGCTCCGCACGCAGGCGTTCGGCCGCATCGGCTTCGAGATGGGGGATCACCAGGTTGGGCGTGTGGGTACCGGCCGTGTGGATCACGATCGAGCTGAGGCCGAGCCGGCGATCGATCGGCCCGGTTCGCGTGGTCAGGGTCTGCACGCGCGAGCGCGGCACGACCTGGGTGGTTCGTACGATCACGCCGCTCCGGCGCTCGATCCAGCGGTCGTCGATGCCCCACCGCCAGCGGGCGTAGCTCAGGTCGATCACCCACCACCACAGGGCGAGGGCGATGACGGTCGCCCCGACCGTCACGAGCAGCAGCGGGAGGGAGTCCGCGAGCAGACCGATGACGACACCCAGGGTGGCCACCACTGCCGCCATCGCGGCCGCGAGGACGCGCCACAACGTCCGAATCGATGCGGGCAGGGGAATGGTTGCGATGGTGTCGGCTTCGGTGCCGGTCATGGTGCCAGTATCGACGAGCCGCGCCGGCCGATGCGTCACTCCCCGATCGGATACCAGAATCCGCCCGCGGTTCCCGGACCGGTGTGGGCGGCGATCGACGGCCCGACGCGGTAGCGGACCATGTCGACGCAGAGGCCGCTCTCCCGGAGGCGCGCCTCGATGCCCTCGGCGAATACGGCTGTCGCCGGGTCGGCGAGGGAGACGCCGGCGCGGAACGGTCGCCCTTCGGCGAGGAACGGAGCGACCATCTGGTCGCAGAGCTCGTCGATCGAGTGGCCGGTGGCGAGCAGGTCGATCACACCGCCCACGCCTCCGAGCACCATCACCCCGTCGTGATCCTCGGCCAGTTGGCCGCTGAGTCGTCCGCCCTTCCGGGCGAAGTCGAGCGCTTGGATGATGAAGGTCGTCCCGATCGTCGGTGCGGTGGCGCGGGCCCGTTCGGCGGCCGCGGCCGCCGATGCGCCGGCGGCCAGCGCTGCGGCCGCTTCCCAGACACAGCAGGTCACGCCGAAGGAAGCGGTGCGTGAGTCGACGAGGTGGACCGCGACGTCGACCGTGTCCGCGGCCAGGCGGGCCGCGTTGAGCGTGCCGGAGTGTTCGGCTCCGACATGGACCGAGACGATCTCCGTCGCACCGGCCTGGATCGCACGCCGATAGACCTCGGCGATCTCGCCGGGGCTGGGCTGCGACGTCGCGACCTCCGGCAGGTCGGCGCCGGCGAAGCGCTCCCAGAAGTCGTCGGCATGGATGTCGACGCCCTCGCGATGATCGACCCCGTCGACCGACACGACGACGGGAACGACTTCGACGGTGAGTCGTTCGGCGAGCTCGGGCGGGATCTGCGACGCAGAATCGGTCACGAGGGCGATCACGCTGCGACTCCGCGATCCGTGGCGGCGGCATTGAAGCCGGCGACCTTCTCGGCCTCGGCGGCGAACCGGACCGCGATCACGAGCGAGCTGACGAGCGCGGCGAGCGGCAACGACGCGGTCGGAGCCACACCACCCGGGTTGCGGAAGTGGCGACGCCAGGCGACGGTCGCACAGGCGACCCAGGTCGCACTCGCCACCATGGTCGCCGTGCGCGTCCGTTGCGCGAAGAACGGGAGCATCGACGTGGCCCCTGCGACCGCCATGTCGACCGGTAGGTACGACGGGAACGTACCGACGACCTGACCGATCGAGGTCGCGACCCCTTTGCCGCCGCGTCGGCCGACGGGAAAGCAGTGGCCGACCACCGCGGCCGTGGCTGCTGCATTGGCTCCGGCCGGGCCGGCCAGCCGCCGGCCGACACGGGCCGCGGCCGCACCCTTCGCGATGTCGGCCGCCGACACGGCGAGTCCCCACGTCCGGCCGAGGACGTGGGCGGCGTTCATGGCCCCCGGGTTGTGGGTTCCCTCGGTCCGGAGGTCGGCGCCGCCGGCGGCTCGGGCGGCGAGATCCGCCGACGGCAGGTTGCCGGCCGCGTATCCGACGAGCGCAGCGGCGACGATCTTCACGGAGCGATCCACGGCGACGGGCACGCCTCGGGAACCGCCGGATGAAGGGTGCTATTCCGCGCCGATCGTCCCCGCGACGATTTTGCGCCGCGTCTCCCCATTTCTGCCGGGTCGCGGGGTCGACGCCCTATCCTTGTGCCTCGGTCAGTTCGCTGACTGGGCCCCGTTCGTCCAGTGGCCTAGGACGCCGGCCTTTCACGCCGGTAACACGGGTTCGAATCCCGTACGGGGTACATCGTCGCGTCCGGCGACCTACGGGTTGCGGACCACGAGCTTGCCGGGTGGTCCCGCAGAGCCCATCGACGCGATGACGGCGGGAAGGTCGGCCATCTCCGAGATCTGCCCGATGGGGGTCGAGATCCTCCCCGTCTCGGCCAGCCGAAGGAGCTCACCGATGTCGGATGCGTTCTCCTCCGCAGTGAACCCGGCCGCGAGCACACCGACGACGGAATAGTTGCGCCGCACCATGTCGGCCGGCTCGACGTGCACCCAGGAACCGCTGGCGAAGCCGACGACGGCGAATCGGCCGTAGCGGGCGATGGCGCGCAGCGCCGCCTCGGCGATCGGTCCGCCGACCGGGTCGACGACGACGTCGAACCCTCGGCCCTCCGTCTCGGACTCGACCGCGTCGCGGATCGCGTCGGGATCACGATCGACTGCGGCGGCGGCGCCGAGACCGAGACAGAACGCCCGCTTCTCCTCCGAGCTCGCGACCGCAACGACACGCGCACCGAGCGCCGCGGCGAGCGAGATCGCCATCGCGCCGGTGCTTCCCGACCCGCCGAGCACGAGCACGGTCTCACCGGGTCGGACGTCGGCTCGGGTGACGAGCGTCGTGTAGGCGGTCCGAAAGCCGATGTAGAACCCCGCCGCCGCCTCGTCCGAGAGGCTGTCGGGGGCGCGTGACGCATGGGCCTCGGTGACATAGGTGTGCGTCGCGAAGCCGCCGGAGCCCGCGTAGAAGTGGGTCGGCCCGAGCACACGCTCACCCACCCGGAATCTCGATCCCGACGGGGCCGCGACCACCCTGCCGCACACCTCCTGGCCGGGCGTGATCGGTGGACGCCGGACGAGGGGATACGTACCGCGGAGCATCAGCGAGTCCGGCAGGCCCACACCGGCCGCGGCGACCTCGACCAGCAGCGCCCCCTCCGGCGGGGCGTCCCAGGTCCGGGGTGCGAAGACCAACACCTCGCCGGGATCACCGAACGCGTCGGCCATCCAGGCATGTCCCTCGGCTGCAGTCATGTCGTCACCCTGCCAGACGCACGATCGCCTCGTGTTCGATCGCCGCCACAGCACGACGATCGACGCTGATCCGCACGTCGATCACCGCGCGGTCCCCGGCCCTCGTCGTGAAGCGGTCGGTGAGCCACGCCTCGACGACCACGGTGTCGCCCGGCGCGGCGGTGCCCAGGTGGCGGACGACGCTGCGGGTGTGTACCCACGCCCCGTCGACGAGCTGGGTCGCGAAGACCCGGTTGGCCAGCGAGGGCCAGATCACGGGATGCGCGAGCCGCGATGCGGCGTAGAGCGGGAGATCCTCGCCGACGCGGTCTGCGTAGCCGGCCCAGCGTTCACCGAACACTTCGACGAACGGCTCGAGTCGTTCGCCGACGGGGTCGGGCGGATCGCCGGCGGTGAGCCCGACCGCGAGCGTGGCGCACCGACCCGTCGGGTTGTGGGCCTCGATCACCCAGTCGCCATCAGCGCCCTCGACGGGAACGACGGTGACGGCGTCATGGGCGAGAACCGGTGCGTGGAACCGCACTTCGGCGGTGCCGCCGCCGACCCAGTCCGCGCCCCAGGCCTCGGCCGCGGGCCGCGTCAGGTACGCGTAGACGGTCGTTCCCGCGACCACGGCGCCCGCGTATCCCGCGGCGAGACCACCTTCACGGGTGTGCACCGGGTTGTCGGCGTGCTCGGCGAGATTGACCGCACGCACGGACCATGGCTGCAGGAGCGGCGACATGGCAGAAGAACCTAGACCCCCATGCGAGTTACCGGGTTGTGATCGCGGGGTTCCTGCCGTACCTTTTGACTCTCTGCGGTGCCGCTCCGGCGGCGTCGTGGAATCTTCGCCCGGTCCGCCGGGCGGGGGGTCCTGTAGATCAGTTTGGAGTGATCGCCACCCTGTCAAGGTGGAGGCCGCGGGTTCAAATCCCGTCAGGACCGCCGCACGGCCACCCTTTCGGGGTGGCCGTTTGTGGGGTCGGGTAGCTCAGTTGGCAGAGCGACCGCCTGAAAAGCGGTAGGTCACCGGATCGACGCCGGTCCCGACCACCACCATGGCGACCCGGCCTCGTTGCCGGGTCGCCTTTGTTTTCCGGCACGGGCGAGCGGTCGGTCGACTTCAGCCGACGGCGACGCCGGCGTGGAACCCCTCGCGGATCGCGCCCTCGAGATAGCCGACACCCTTGCAGTCGCCGATCACCTTCGGTTCGAACCCGGCTGCGGTGAACATGTCGGCGACACGACCGTCGGCGACGAGGCCGGTGGCGATGACGACGGAGTCGACCTCGACCGTTGCGGTGCCGTCGGCACCTTCACCCACGACATAGCTCACGGATCCCTCGTCGATCCGGGTGACCGTGGCCCCGGTGACGAGCTGCGCGCCGTCGTCTCGGAGGTCGGTCAACACCCGCCAGCGCCGAGGATGGGCCATCTCGGTGGCGAGCACGTCGCCCTCCTCGAGCACGGTCACGGTGCGGTCGCGCTCGACCAGGAACTCGGCGAGCTCGATACCGACGAGACCTCCGCCGATGATGGCGACCCGCTTGCCGATGGGCATGTAGTGCTCCGTCAGCTTCGCGAGGCGCCCCGGATCGTCGAGAAGTCCGAGTCGGCGACCGGCTGTCGCCGCGATCCGACCCACGAGCGGCAGCTTCTTCAACGCGCCGGCAACGTCTCCCGCACCGGTGAGCATGGCTCGCAGGTCATCGCCGTCGACCACGAACCGCCGGTCGGCGCCGGGCAGCGACGAACGTTCGCGGGCGGCGCCGGTCGCGACGATCAACTCGTCGGGCTGCAGCCCTCGCACGGCCTCGACGTCGGCCGGCGTGCCGGTACGGACATCGATGCCGAGGACCTCCATCTGCCGGGTGAGCCACCGCAGCAGCCGGAGGTTGGGTTCGTAGACGAGGGCAGCGAAACGCAGCGCGCCGCCCAAGTGTTCGGACGCCTCGAACAGGGTGACGTCGTGGCCCCGGGTCGCGGCGATCCTCGCCGCCTCCATGCCGGCGGGTCCGCCGCCGATGACCACCACCTTCTTCGCTGTCGGGGCCTTGGTGCGTTCGATCTCACCGAGCTCGACCTCGTTGGCCAGCACCGGGTTGACGGCGCAGCGAACCCGCTGGTCGAAGAAGGGCTGCGCCACACAGACGTAGCAGTTGATGCAGGGCCGGATGTCGTCCTCGCGTCCCTCACGAAGCTTCTTGGCCGTCTCCGGGTCGGCCAGCATCTGTCGCCCCATGGCGATGAGGTCGGCCTTGCCGTGGACGATCATCTCGTCGCCGGTGTGGGGGCGGATCCGCCCGACGCCGATGACGGGCACGTCGAGGGTCTTCTTGAGACGACCGGTGAGCGCGGCATGCTTCGCCTCGCGGTGCGGCAGCGTGCCCTCGGTGAACGCCGAGGCCGAGGTCATGTCGCCGTAGGCACTGAGATGGATCGCGTCGGCTCCGGCTTCGACGGCCAGCCGGGCGGTCACCTCGGTGTCTTCGAACACGATGCCGTCGGGGGTCCGGTACTCGAGGGCGTCGAGCCGACACCACACGGGGAACTCGGCGCCGACCTCGGCCTTCACCGCCCGCAGCACCTCGCACAGGAACCGCGAACGGTTCTCGATGCTCCCGCCGTAGTCGTCGTCGCGGAGGTTCCACTGCTTCGAGAGGAAGCCCGACAGCAGGTAGCCGTGGGCGCCGTGGATCTCGACCCCGTCGAATCCCGCGTCCTTCGCCCGCCGTGCTGCCTGCACGAAGTCGTCGGTCACCCGGGCGATGTCGTCGGTGGTCATGGCCTTGTAGCGCGGGGCGCCGCCACCGTTGGCCGCAGCCATCAGACCGAGCTCCCCCGGTGTCAGGTCCTGGATCATGCTGAGCGAGCCGTGCCACTGCGGGATCGACGGCACGAGCACGTCGTTGCCCTTCATGGTGTCGACCCGCGACACCTTGCCGTGGTGGACCAGTTGCACGGCCATCTTGGCGCCGTGCTGTTGCACTCTCGTCGTGAGCTCGCGCAGGGCGGGCACGAACGCGTCCTCGGACAACCCGAGCTGATGGACCGAGTTCGCACCGCCCGGGTAGGCGATCGCGCAGACCTCGGTGATGATCATCCCCACGCCGCCGCGGGCCCGCTCCTCGTAGTAGCGGACGATCCCCTCGTTCGCCTGACCGTCGGAGTCGACGATCTCGACGCCCATCGGCGCCATCACGATGCGGTTCCGCAGCGTCATCGAGCCGATCGAGATCGGGGAGAGCAGGTGGTCGTATGCGGGCTGCGGCATGGAGCCAGACCCTATTTCTCCTGTCGGTGCAGTGACAGTTCGGCGCCGTCAGTCGCGGATGACACCGTCGGCGATCGCTGCGTCGGCCACCGCCCTCGCAACGGCAGGAGCGACCGAGCGGTCGAACACCGACGGGACCACGTATTCGGGCCGGAGCTCGTCGTCGGTGACACACGCGGCGATGGCGGTCGCGGCCGCGACCTTCATGCTCTCGGTGACGCTGTGGGCGTTGGCATCGAGCGCGCCCCGGAAGATCCCCGGGAACGCGAGCACGTTGTTGATCTGGTTGGGGAAGTCGGAACGGCCGGTGGCCATGACTGCGGCGAGTCCATCGGCTTGTTCGGGCCGGATCTCCGGATCGGGGTTCGCCATCGCGAACACGATCGGGTCCTTCGCCATCTTCCGCAGATCGGAGGCATCGATGAGGTTCGGTGCGCTCACCCCCATGAAGACGTCGGCCCCCACGAGCATCTCCTGGAGGGTGCCCGCCTTGCGGTCCTTGTTGGTGTTCTCCGCGAACCACTGCTTCGCGTCGTTGAGGCGATCACGGCCCGAGTACACGGCACCGATGCTGTCGACACCGACGACCTCGCCCACACCGGCATCGAGCAGGATCTTGCCGCAGGCGACGCCGGCGGCGCCCATCCCCGAGATGACGACGCTGATGTCGCCCATCTTCTTGTCGACCAGCTTCAGCGAATTGTTCAGCGCGGCGAGCGCGACGACGGCCGTGCCGTGTTGGTCGTCGTGGAAGACCGGGATGTCGAGGGCGGCCTTGAGCCGCTCCTCGATCTCGAAGCAGGCCGGCGCGGCGATGTCTTCGAGGTTGATACCGCCGAACGTGGGGGCGAGACGGATGACGGTCTCGATGATCTCCTCGGTGTCCTGGGTGTCGAGACAGATCGGAAATCCGTCGACACCGCCGAACTCCTTGAAGAGCAGCGCCTTGCCTTCCATGACCGGCATCGCCGCCGCTGCGCCGATGTTGCCCAGGCCGAGCACGGCACTGCCGTCGCTGACGATGGCGACCGTGTTCCGCTTGATCGTGTAGCGGTGCGCAAGCGACTCGTCTTCGTGGATGCTCATGCAGACCCGAGCGACGCCCGGGGTGTAGGCCATGGCCAGGTCGTCGGCGTCGCCCACCGAGCACAGCGCCATCACCTCGATCTTGCCGCCCTCGTGGAGTTTGTAGGTCCGGTCCCACCACTCGACCACGGTCACGCCGGCGAGCGCGTCGACGGCGGCGGCGATCTGCTCGGCGTGCTCTTCGGAACGACAGTGCACGTCGATGGCGCGCACCACGGTCGGACCCTTGGCCTCGAAGCCGGGAATGGCGGCGATGTTGCCGCCCGCTTCGCCGATCGTGGTGGCGAACCGGCCGAGCGTTCCCGGCACGTTGTCGAGCGAGACCTTGAGGGTGATGGAATAGGCGGCGGTCGGGGCGTTCTGCACGGGCGAAACGCTACCGGGACGCGCGCCGAGTGGGCGTACGCGCAGCGGTGAAGCGTTGCCTCAGTCGCCGTACTCGAATCCGAGATCCATCGCGGTCACCAGCGCGACGAACGGGATCCCCGCCTCGGCGGCCATCGCCGCGCAGGTGCCGCCCCGGTCGACCACCGACAGGATGAGGACGGGGTCGGCCCCGAGTTCTCGCACGGCGGCCGCGGCCTCGAGCGGGGAGATCCCCCTGGTCACGGTGTCCTCGGTGATGACGACCTTGTCGCCCTCCTGCAGCGCCCCTGCGAGTCGGCCCATGACGCCGTGGCCCTTCGCCTCCTTGCGGATGGAGAACGAACGAAGATCCCGACCTCTGGTGGCGGCCACGGCGGCAATGCCGAACGCGACCGGGTCGGCCCCCATCGTCAACCCGCCGATCGCGGTCGCGTCGTCGGGGATGACGTCGAGGGCCGCGTCGGCCACGGCGATGATGCCGTCGGGACGACAGACGGTCTGCTTCGAGTCGATGAACCAGCGGCTCTTGCGCCCCGACTTGAGGGTGAAGTCGCCTTCACGAACCGAGTGCGCTTTCAGGTGGGCGACGAGTGCAGGTGAGGCCATGGCGGCGACTCTACCGCGGCGCCTTCCCACCGATTTCCGATGCCGAGTTCGGTGACCGGCAGAATGAGACCACGGGTATTTCCGTGTATGGGCGACGAATCTTTCAGCGATATGGTGCGCACGACGGCGGGACACATGACGGCGGGACACAGGTCGACAACGTTCATCACGAGGAAGTCCCATGGCACCACGCAAGGAAATGACCGACGAGCACAAGGCCGCACTCGCGGAAGGGCGGGCCCAGGGACGGGCCGTTCGCAGCTATCTCGAAGCGCTCGACGCCCATCGGCCCAAGCGAGGCCGCAAGCGCACACCCGATTCGATGAAGGCCCGGCTCGCCAAGATCGAAGCGACGATCGACAGCGCCGACCCGATGACACGTCTGCAGTTGGTGCAGGAGCGCCTCGATCTCGCGGCGGCGATCGCGGCCGCCGAGACCACCGTCGATCTCACCGCCCTCGAGGAGGGATTCGTCGCCGCCGCAGCCGCATACGGCGACCGCAAGGGGATCAGCTACGCCGCATGGCGCGAGGTGGGAGTCCCGGCCGCCATCCTCAAGCGGGCCGGCATCAGCCGAGGGGCCTGATCAGACCCTGACTTCCGAGGCGGCCGCAGCCGCCTCGGGATGCTGTTCGACGATCTTGTCGACGCGGGCCACGACGCGTCGGACCTGGTCGACCGCCGTACCGGTGAACTCGGCCGGGTTGGCCAGGAGTGCGTCGATGTCGGCCCGGTCGAGCGGGATCCGGTCGTCGGCGGCGAGCCGTTCGACCAGACCGGGAGCACCCGCCATCTCGCGGCGGTCGAGCGCGGCCGCGACCGCGTGCTCCTTCACGAGTTCGTGAGCCACCTCACGGCCGAGACCGCGCTCGACCGACGCGGTCAGGACGCGGGTCGTCGCGAGGAAGGGCAGATCCCGTGCCAGTTCCGCCTCGATGACTGCCGGGAACACCCCGAGCTCCTCGAAGACCACGAGCGCCGTCTGGAGAAGCCCATCGGTCGCCAGGAAGGCATCGGGGAGCATGATGCGGCGCACGGCGCTGCAACTGACGTCGCCTTCGTTCCACTGACGGCCCGCGAGGCTCGCCGCCATCGTGAGGTGACCGTCGAGCACGGTACGCAACGCGCCGACCCGCTCCGCGCTCCGTGCGTTCATCTTGTGGGGCATGGCGGTCGAGCCGACCTGACCGGGACGGAAGCCCTCGGTGGCCAACTCCTGGCCGGCCATCAACCGCACCGTGGTCATGGCGCTCGACGGTGCCGACACCGCCTGCACGAGCGCCGACACCACGTCGAGATCGAGCGAGCGCGGATAGACCTGACCGACGCTGTCGACGACACGGGCGAAGCCGAGATGATCGGCAACCGCCGCTTCGAGCTGGTCGACCTTGGCGGGATCACCGAGGAGGTCGAGCTGATCGAGACGGGTGCCGACCGGGCCCTTGATACCGCGGAGCGGATACCGGTGAAGGAGTTCTTCGACGCGTTCGAGCCCGATCATCAGTTCCTCGGCGACATCGGCGAACCGCTTCCCCAGGGTGGTCGCCTGGGCGGACACGTTGTGTGTTCGCGCCACCATGACCCGATCCGAATGGGTGGCGGCCAGGCCACCCACCCGAGCCAACACGGCGACCAGCCGGTCGCGTACCAGTTCGAGCGCCTCTCGGACCTGGAGTTGTTCGACGTTCTCGGTGAGGTCACGCGACGTCATGCCCCGATGGATGTGTTCGTGTCCCGCCAGGGCGCAGAACTCCTCGATACGGGCCTTGACGTCGTGGCGGGTGACCGCCTCACGTCGGGCGATCGAGGCGAGGTCGACATCGTCGATGACCGCTTCGTACGCCTCGATCACACCGGCGGGCACATCGACCCCGAGTTGGGCCTGGGCCCGCAGGACCGCCATCCACAGCCGACGTTCCTGCACGATCTTGCGCTCCGGCGACCAGATCTCGTTCATGGCGGCGCTGGCGTAGCGCTCGGACAACAGATTGGGCATCGCAGTCACAAAAGGACCCTTTCACCGGTCGTTCGACTCATCAAGAACCAGGGCAGAGATGCCGACGGGAGTGGCAGACCACGAGGAGAATGCGAAGTGACTGACGAGCTCACCGGCCTCTGCCGAGACCACAGCTTCGAAACCGCCGAGAACATCTGCCGTCGTTGCGGCCTCGAGTACTGCGAACTCTGCCTGGTGTTCCCGTTCGGGGCGAAAAAGCCGTTGTGCAAGGAGTGCGCGATGGTCGCCGGAGGGGTCAGGAGCCATGCCGCTCGGCCCGAGATGCCCAAACGCGATCTCAAACGACGGGTGAAGGTGTGGGAGGCCCGCAACGTCAAGGGACGGTCGAGCGCACACGGCGACGCCGTCACGATCTCCGATCCGTTGCTGACGGACCCGCTGGCGCCGACCGAGGCGGACCTCGAACGGGTGCCGGTGACGGTCCCGGACCACGGCGCCGACGTTGCCGCCGCGCTCGCCGAGAGCTTCGGCGACATTCCCCCGCCCCCGCCGGCCCCCAAGGCCGACGAGCCGGCCGACGGGGTCGCGCCGCCCATCGACTGGAGCCAGCCCTTCGGCTGAGGGCGGCCGGTCGCCGCGCCGATCACGCCGCCCGGTCGAGGAACTGTTCGCGTCCCGGTCCGACGCCGACGAGCCGAATCGGGACACCGATCTGCGCCTCGAGGAACGCGATGTAGTCGGCCGCATTCTTCGGAAGATCGCCGGGGTTGGTCACCTTGCTGATGTCGGTGCCCCAGCCCGGGAGCTCTTCATAGATCGGCGTCGCCGCGTGGAGGTCGCTCTGGTGATACGGCAGCTGCTCGTGGCGGACGCCATTGATGTCGTAGGCGACACAGACCTTCAGCGACTCCAGCGCATCGAGCACGTCGAGCTTCGTGAGCGCCACCTCTGACAACGAGTTGACACGGACGGCCTGACGCATCATCACCGCGTCGAACCATCCCGGACGCCGGCGGCGGCCGGTGTTGGTGCCGTACTCGTGGCCGACGTCGACGAGGTGGTCACCGATCTGATCGGCCAGCTCGGTCGGGAACGGGCCGGAGCCCACACGGGTCACATAGGCCTTGGCGATCCCGATGATGCGGCCGATGTCGCGGGGGCCGATGCCGGCGCCCGTGCACGCCCCACCCGCGACCGGGTTCGACGACGTGACGAACGGGTAGGTGCCGTGATCGAGATCGAGGAAGGTCGCCTGGGCGCCCTCGAGGAGCACACCCTGGCCGGCATCGAGCGCGTTGTGGACGAGGCTGATCGTGTCGGCGATGTACGGGATGACGCGCGGCGCACACACTTCGAGGTACTCCGTCGCGATCTCGTCGGCGTCGACGGGCAGCCGATTGAACACCTTGGTCAACACCTGGTTGGTGTGACCCAACACGACATCGAGCTTCTGACGGAAGATCTTGGGATCCTGCAGGTCCTGCACGCGCAGGCCCACCCGCATCGCCTTGTCGGCATACGCAGGCCCGATGCCGCGCTTGGTGGTCCCGAGCTTGCCATCACCGAGGTGGCGCTCGTGCAGTGCGTCGAGCTCCTGGTGGTACGGCATGATCAGGTGTGCGTTGCCCGACACCTTGAGGGCGCTGCAGTCGACGCCCTTCGACTCGAGGGTGTCCATCTCCTTGAGCAGCACACGCGGATCGACGACCACACCATTGCCGATGACCGGCGTGATGTGGTCGTAGAGAATTCCACTCGGCACGAGCTGGAGCGCAAAGGTCACGCCATCGACCACGAGCGTGTGGCCGGCGTTGTGGCCGCCCTGGTAGCGGACGACCATCTCC
This sequence comes from Acidimicrobiales bacterium, assembly GCA_041394245.1. NCBI lineage: Bacteria > Bacillati > Actinomycetota > Acidimicrobiia > Acidimicrobiales > Acidimicrobiales bacterium. The sequence continues at coordinate 760,993 of JAWKIR010000003.1, read as the reverse complement.
ATCTCTTTGGCGATGAGGTCGGTGAACTTCCCCTTGCCCTCATCGCCCCACTGAGTACCGACGACGACGGTCGCGGGCACGGCGCTCTCCTCTCGAGGAATTGCGTTACCGGGAGAGGCTAGCCGCCGAGCCGTGGAACGCCCACTGAAACGAGAGTGCGGCCCACGCACGAAAACGGCGAAGGGCGAGGCGCAACGGCCTCGCCCTTGCTGTCCAGGGTGCGGGAGTTCGCCCGGGGGCGAGCGTGTGACTCCGGTGGGGTCAGCCCGTGAAGGTGGGGGTGCCGACGACCGGATCCGGGTCGGGCATCTCCTGCACCTGGGGCAGCACCTGCGTCGGAACCGTCGAGGTCGTGGGAACGAGCGAGGTCGTCGTGGTCGGCGCCTCGGTGGTGGTCGTGGTCGGCGCCTCGGTCGTGGTCGTGGTGCTCGTGGTCGGCGCCTCGGTCGTGGTCGTGGTGCTCGTGGTCGTGCTCGTGGTGGTCGACGTCGTCGTGGTGCTGGTGGTGGTGGGCGGCGTCAGATCGGTCACGCCGATGCACGCAGGCTGCACCGACTGGGCCTCGCCGATCGCGAGAATCGCAGCGTTCCCCAGGTGGGCGTGGATGGCACGGATCGCAACGGCCTCACGGTCGAGCACCACGGTGCCCACCGATCCGGTCCAACTCGCCTCTTCGACGAAGTCGACGAGGTCGCCGGACATGGCGGTGGTCGCGATCACCGCACCGCCGGAGTCGAGGAACTGGAGCACGAACTGCTCGAAGTCCTGTGCTGCGGTGCCGGTACGGCCGGGATAGCCGTCGTAGGCGGCGGTGTTCACGGCGTAGTCGCCCGCCGGGAGGGCAGCCGAGACGGTCAAGGAGCGCGGATACCAGCTGTTGCCGATCACGATCGTCGCCGCACCGCCGGCGTTGAAGCCCACGTTCGGGAAGGCGATCACCTGGTCGGCGCCGGCGCAGTACGCGGCACCGTCGGCGGCCGCGGCGCCACTCATCTCCACAGGCGCCAGCATGACGGCAGCAACGGCTGCGGTGGTGATCGCGGCTTTGGTCCGGGTCAACATTTGGAAACCGACCTCTCGGAGGTGTGCAGTGGAGGGAGTGGAACAGGGTCGGTTTCGCTCTGGCTCACCGTCGGACGAAGCGACCAATTACTGTCCGACGGGTCGTTGCCTCCCCGTGAGATCAGGCTACGAGGGGCCCGACCGGGGTCACAATAGGCCGCCCGGACCAACAGTTGTGCCCAATGGCCACCGCACTTCGGATGACCGAGGGTTCAGAGTGCGCCGGCCTTGAGCGGCCAGGGCAGCACACCGGCGGCTGTCGAGAGCACGGCGAAGACGACCAGCGACGCCGCGATGGGTCCGGCACGACTGCTCTCGGTATCGCAGCTGATCCTGCCGACGACGATCGCCTCGGTGGATGTCGAACGGGAAACGGTCAGGAGGGCATCGTCGCCGCCCAACGACACCGGAACCGAGCGATCGCCGGTCCCGTCGATCGCGACGACCCCGGCGACGGCGCCGTCGAGGAGCACGACGAAGCGTTCCCGGCCGATCCCTTCGCGGCGCACGGACACATCGGCGAGCGAACGCGGACAGTCGGGCTCGACGACGATGCGGACGTCGGCGCATTCCGGCGCCGCTCGTACCGATGTGGCGCACGTGCCCGGGGCACCGTCGACTCCCGTGCCGCCATCGCCCGGCCCATCGGTGTCGCCGTCGTCGCCGGTCGCCGGGTCCGTCGGCGGGCAGATGTTGTCGACCGTGACCCGCATGACATCGTTGCCGTCGCCGTCGATCACCCGGATCGGGATGACGTCGGCGTCTCGGACCGGCACCTCGACCTGGATGGTCGAGCCGGCCTCGAGGACGACCTCGGCGATGACGGCCACTCGTTCGTGCACGACCATGAGTTCGGCGGGGTCGCCGGCATCGTTGCCCAACACCACCACGAGCACCCCGGCGGCGCAGTCGAGAACGGTCGTTGCCGTCGGGCGCGCGGGTTCGTCGCAGTCGACCTCGACCGGCGTGCGCAGATAGGTCGCACCGGTGGAGGAGTCGGTGACACGGATCTCGCTGGCGCCCTCGACATCGCCGATCGCGAGGGTGCTGGTCGTGGTCGAACCGGCGCCGACGGCGACTCCCGACTGCACGGTGGCGAGCGGAAGGGCGACGTCGACCGTCGCCGCGGTGTCGCCGTCGTTGCCCAACAGGACGTAGACGCGGTCGGCGAGGCAGTCGACGACCGCGGAGGCACGGATCCCGGGAGGGGTCGGCGTGGGCGGCGCGGGTCTTGCGGGCGGGGCCGTCGTCGTGGTCGGGGCCGTGGTCGTGGTCGGGGCCGTGGTCGTGGTCGGCGCCATCGTCGTCGTCGTGGTCGGCGCCATCGTCGTCGAGGGCGGCGCAACAGTCGTCGTCGTCGGGGCCGTCGTGGTCGGGGCCGTCGTGGTCGGGGCTGTCGTGGTCGGCGCCGTCGTCGGCGGTGCCGTCGTGGTCGGTGGAGGGACCCGGGTGAACGAGACACAGTCGGCCGTCACCGAGTTGGTCCCGTCCGGAGTGCTCGGTGCCGCGTGGCGCACCGTGAACCGCGTGACGCCGGCGGTGCTCACGAACGAACCGAGGGAGTCGGCCACCTGGGCCGACTCGACGCCATCGGCCAGATCCGTGGTCGGGCCGAGGACGACATGGCCGGCGATGTCGAGCAGCCATTGTTCGTGGAGCTGCAGACTGGCACTACGGCCGACATAGGCATCCGACGAACTGGTCCGGACCGTCCATTCGCCGGGCGGCAGCGGCTCGCTCAGTGTGAAGCCGTAGGTGTCATGGCCGGATCGGGACCACACGGCGACGTCGAGCGCGACAACGACGTCGCCGGCGCACCCGCCCGTCGTGGCCGCCGCCGGTGCCGAAGCGCCGAACAGCATGCCGGTGACGAGCAAGGCGACGCCGGACAGCAGTTTCCACAGCTGTCGCAGCTTCACATCGCTCTCCCGTACTCCTGGCAGAGAACGTAGTGGTCGATCCACTCACGGAGGGTGATGCTGCGGGCGCCGGCGGCACCCGCCCGATCGATCAGGCCAGCACGAACTCCCGGTTGTCCACAGGGCCGTCCACAGTCACGGTCACCGTGTCGCCTTCCTGGTACGTCCCCTCGAGGATCGCGATGGCCAGCGGGTCTCCGATCGCCCGTTGGATCAGTCGCTTGAGGGGTCGGGCGCCGAAGGCCGGTTCGAACCCTTCGGTGGCGAGGAGTCGCTTGGCGTCGTCGGTGACCTCGAGGGTCAGGCGGCGATCGGCGAGGCGACCGGCGAGACCCGCGAGCTGGATGTCGACGATCTGGACGAGGTCGTCCTCGGTCAGCGAGCGGAACCGCACGATGTCGTCGATGCGGTTGACGAACTCGGGCCGGAAGAAGTCCTCCGGCTCACCCGGAAGGTTCGAGGTCATGATCAACACGACATTGGCGAAGTCGACGGTGCGACCCTGGCCGTCGGTCAGACGACCGTCGTCGAGCAGCTGCAGGAGGACGTTGAACACGTCGCCGTGCGCCTTCTCGACCTCGTCGAGCAACACCACCGAGTACGGGCGACGCCGAACGGTCTCGGTGAGCTGCCCACCCTCGTCGTAGCCGACATAACCCGGAGGCGCTCCGATCAAGCGGCTCACGGAATGCTTCTCCATGTATTCGGACATGTCGATGCGCACCATCGCCCGCTCGTCGTCGAACAGGAACTCGGCGAGCGATCGGGCCAGTTCGGTCTTGCCGACACCGGTCGGGCCGAGGAACAGGAAGCTGCCGATGGGACGGTGAGGATCGCCGAGCCCGGCCCGGGACCGCCGGATGGCGTTGGCGACCACGGACACGGCGCTGTCCTGTCCGACGACGCGCTTGTGGAGATGGTCCTCGAGGCGCACGAGTTTTTGGACCTCACCCTCGAGAAGCCGAGACACGGGCACACCCGTCCAACGGCTCACCACCTCGGCGATGTCCTCCTCGTCGACCTCTTCTTTCAGCATCGACGACTCGGCCTGGATCTTGTCGAGTTCGGTCCGGGCGACGCCGAACTGCCGCTCCAACTCGGGGATACGTCCGTAGCGGAGCTCGGCCGCCCGCTCGAGGTCGGGCTCACGTTCGACTTCACCGCGGACGAACTCGAGCTCCTCGTTGATCTCGCGCAGCGCGGTGATCGCGTCCTTCTCGGCCTGCCACGTGGCGGTCATCCCCGCCAGCGTCTCGGTGAGATCCGCGTGTTCGCGGTCGAGTTCCTCCAACCGCTCGGCCGAGGCGGCGTCGGTCTCCTTCGCCAGGGCGAGCCGCTCGATCTCGAGCTGGCGGATGCGGCGCTCGACGACGTCGATCTCGGTCGGCACCGAATCGATCTCGATGCGCAGGGATGCACTCGCCTCGTCGATCAGATCGATCGCCTTGTCGGGGAGGAAGCGGCCGGTGAGATAGCGGTCGCTCAACACCGCGGCGGCGACGAGGGCGGAATCCTGGATTCGCACACCGTGGTGCACCTCGTAGCGCTCCTTGAGCCCGCGGAGGATGGCGATCGCGGCTTCGACGGACGGCGGCTCGACGAGCACCTGCTGGAAGCGGCGCTCCAGAGCAGGGTCCTTCTCGACGTACTTGCGGTACTCGTCGAGGGTGGTGGCGCCGACCATGCGGAGCTTGCCGCGGGCCAGCATGGGCTTGAGCATGTTGCCGGCGTCCATGGCACCTTCGGCGCCGCCCGCACCCACGACCGTGTGCATCTCGTCGACGAACGTGATGATCTCGCCGTCGGCGTCCTCGATCTCCTTCAGAACGGATTGGAGTCGTTCCTCGAACTCACCGCGGTACTTCGCCCCGGCGACCATCGACGAGATGTCGAGGCTGATCAGGCGCTTGTTCTTCAGCGATTCGGGGATGTCGCCCTCGACGATGCGGGAGGCGAGCCCCTCGACGATCGCGGTCTTGCCGACACCCGGTTCGCCGATGAGCACCGGGTTGTTCTTGGTGCGACGCGAGAGCACTCGGATGACACGGCGGATCTCGTCGTCACGGCCGATCACCGGGTCGAGTTCGCCGTTGCGGGCGGCTTCGGTGAGGTCACGACCGAAACGTTCGAGGGCCTGGTACTCGTTCTCCGGCGTCTGGCTGGTGACCCGATGGCTTCCCCGCACTTCGCGCAGCGCACCCAGAAGGGTCTCACGATCGACCCCGATCGCGTGGTCGAGCGCGAGGAGCAGGTGTTCGGTCGAGAGGTACTCGTCGGCCAGGACTTCCCGCACCTGGTCGGCGGCCTCGAGGACCTCGCGCAGTTCCTTCGAGATCTGCGGGTCGGATCCGTAGGCATGGGGCAGCTTGGCAAGCGCATCAGCGGCGGCGTTGCGTGCCGACGGGACATCGACACCGACCTTGTGGAGCATGGGGAGGACGATCCCCTCCGACTGACCGAGCAGTGCGGTCAGCAGGTGGGCGGGAACCACTTCGGGGTGCGATGCGGCGCGAGCCGACTCGCTGGCGGCCGAGAAGGCCTCGGTGGTCTTGAGTGTCCAGCGATTCGGATCGAGCGCCATAGGGGGACCTCCACGGTCGAGTCGAGAAAACCTGAGTGCAATGGACTCAACTTTGCCGGGAGGGGTTCTATTCCCGCCCCACCACGACGGTCAGCGCAGAACCGACAGACTCACGCCGAAGTCGCCGGCGACGTCGGTGAACCAGTGCTCGATCTCGAGCCCGACGGCCGCGAGTTCCTCGGCCAGCAGCGGAAGCCGGAACTTCGCGGACACCTCGGTTCGCAGGTACTCCCCTTCCGAGAAGGCGATGTCGAGATCGAGGGCATCGACGCGGACCTGCTGGGCGCGCCGGCTGCGCAGGCCGAGGTCCATCCATTCCTCGTGTGGGTCCCAGGTGGCCTCGTGGTCGAACGAGTCGACGTCGAAATCGGCGTGGAGTTCGCGATTGAGCACCTCGAGCACGTTCTTGTTGAACGCCGCGGTGACCCCTTGGCGGTCGTCGTAGGCGAGCTCCATGCGCGCCGGGTCCTTCACCAGGTCCGTGCCGAGGAGGAACCGGTCGCCCGGCTGCAGCAGGTCGACGATCCGCCGCAGGAACTCCGCGCGGGCCTCGGTCGGATAGTTCCCGATCGTGCCGCCGAGCAGCACGATCATGCGTCGCTCGCCATCGCGGGGAATCCGCCCGAGGTGCCGATCGAAGTCGCCGACGACCCCGTGCACGGCGAGACCCGGATAGGCCTCGGCCAGCGCGTCGGAGGTCGTGCGGAGGAACTCCTCACTCACGTCGAACGGGATGAACCGATGCAGACTTCCCTGGTCGCGACCGGCATCGAGCAGGGCGCGGGTCTTGTCGGACGTACCGGCACCGAGCTCCACGATCGTGTGGGCCTCGGCCCGCTCGATGATCGTCGCGGCATGGCGCAGGAGGATCTCTCGCTCGGCGGCGGTCGGGTAGTACTCCTCGAGCCTCGTGATCTGATCGAACAGCGCACTGCCGGCTTCGTCGTAGAGCCATTTCGGCGGCAGTTCCTTGCACCGGCGGGTCAAGCCGTCGCGGACGTCGTGTCGCAACGACGCGGCCAGATCATCGGGCCCGAGATGGACGTCGACGACGACCTCGGGGAGGTGGATCATCGCGCACCCCCGTCGTCGGCGAGCCGTACGCCCGCGAACACCCAACGCGAATGTGTCGGGAAGAAGTTGCGATAGGTGGCGCGGACATGGTCGCCCGGGGTGACACAACTCCCGCCTCGCAGGACCTGTTGGTCGATCATGAACTTTCCGTTGTACTCGCCCACCGCCCCGGCCGCAGGCCGATAGCCCGGGTAGGGGGCATAGGCACTCGACGTCCATTCCCACACGTCGCCGTAGAGCTGTCGGACACCGTTGCCCGCTGCGCGGGTCGGATGCAGCGCACCGCCGGGAAGCAGGTTGCCGTCGACGGCACGAGCGGCGGCATGCGCCTCCCACTCGAACTCGGTCGGGAGGCGCGCCCCCGCCCAACGGGCGAACGCGTCGGCCTCGAAGTAGCTGACATGCGCCACCGGCTCACCGGGGTCGACCGGGCGGGTGCCGGTCAGCGTGTGCACGACCCAACCGTCGTCGGTTCGCGACCAGTACATCGGGGCGTCCCATGCCTCGGTGACGACGGTGTGCCAGCCGGCCGAGAGCCAGAGCGCGGGATTCGCGTAGGCGTCGTCGGCCATGAACTCGAGCCACTCACCGTTGGTCACCAGCCGGTCGGCCAGCCGGTGCGACGGGACGAGGGCCTGATGGCGGGGGCCCTCGTTGTCGAAGTGGAACCCGTCACCGGTGTGACCCACCTCGATGATGCCACCCGGGTGTGCGATCCAGCCCAGGTCCGGGACCGAGTCGGCCGGCGGCGCGGGCCGCGGGTCGTAGGCCGGTGAGAAGGGATTGCGCGAGAGCACGTGCTTGATGTCCATCAGCAGCAGTTCCTGGTGCTGTTGCTCGTGGTGGAGCCCGAGCTCGATCAGCGCCGCGACGGCGGGATCATCGCCGACCTCGGAGTCGATCAGTCGGCGCATCTGCTCGTCGACGAGGCGGCGATACTCCCGCACGTCGTCGTTGCTCGGCCTCGTGATCAACCCCCGATCGGGGCGGGGGTGACGGGCTCCGACGGCCTCGTAGTAGGAGTTGAACAGATAGCCGTAGTACTCCTCGACCGGTTCCACGCCATGGGGAATCAGGAGGAACGTCTCGAAGAACCATGTGCTGTGGGCCCGGTGCCACTTCGTCGGGCTCACGTCGGGCATCGATTGCACGACCTGGTCCTCGGGGCTCAGCACCGAGGCCAGTGCCTCGGTCTGGTCGCGGACCGCGTCGTAGCGGGCCGCGAGGGTGATGGTCGCGAGGTCGGTCACTGATGCCCGCATGCCGCTGCCTCCCACTCGCGATCGCGAATCGGTCCGAGATGGATCCAGGTATGCACAGACATGGTTCGCACAGACATGAGTTGCACAGACATTGGTGAGGCCCTTCGTTGGTTCGGCGCCTCCATCCAAACCCGACAAGTGCCCGCCGCAGTCCCTCGAACCCGGATTTCACTCCGACGACACGCAGGCGCCCTCTGAGATCGCGGTCGGCCAGGCACCCTGCCCGGTGGCGTCGGAGGCGGCGAAGAAGTCCGTCCCCACGACTCGCCGATGCTCGAACCAGGAGAACGGGCCGTCGGCGATCGCCACCGTCACCCGAGCAGGGCCGACCTGGTTCGCGAGCAGACCGCAATCGGTGATCTCGAAGAACGCCGTGATGTCGACGGGGCCGTCGGGACGTACCCGCACCGGGAACACGCCTCCGTCGATGTCGGCGATCCCCAGTTCGTCGCTGAACGGCGCGGTCGTGTAGCCGAGCAGGCGAAGACCGTCCGGCACGTCGAACCCCTCGGTGATCTCGATGTCGACTGCGGATCGGGACTCGACCCGGAATCCCAGATGCACCGGCCCGTCGCCACCCCAGCTCGCGAGATGGGTGGAGATCTCCGGATTGGCGATGCCGGTGCTCCACCCCCACCCGACGCCCGCGACCGCCGCCGCGAAGAGCAGCCAGAGCGCGGCTCGCCGCCAGCGGGCGGCCGGTGCCGGCACGAGCGCGTCCAGAACTTCGGGCGGGATCGTCGATCGCGCCGTACCTCGAGCGATGTCGCTTGCCTCGTCGGTCATGTTTGTCATATTGTCCTAGGACAATAGGTCAAAGCAAGCCCTTTCATCCCGAACCCGAGGAATCCGATGGCACTCGCTTCGCTCTCCCTGATCGTGATCGCCGCGATCATCGCCATGACGGTCCGGAGTTCATCCGTGTCGGTCGCCAACCTGGGCACGTTGACCTCCACCGGTCCCGAGCGAGCGCTCTACGAACGCTTCTTCGCCCGCTCCCGCCGCTACCGGCTGGCCGGAGCGATCGTCGGGTGGACCCTCGCGCTGCTCATCGCCACGATCGCCGCCGACCTCGGACAGGACGACGGATGGAGCCTCGACCTGACCCTCGTCGCCTCCGTGGCACTCGGTGGTTCCGTCGCCGGATCGATCGTGGCCGAGGTGTTCCGCTTCCGCCGTCCGAACGCCACGCGCATCGTCTCGCTCGATGTCCGGACACCGCACGACTACGACGACGCGGTCTCGCTCGAGCGGGAACGGGCCGTCGCCGCAGCCGCGATCGCGGCGGTCGCCCTGTCCGCAGTTCTCGACGCCGCCGCAGTGGGCGTCGTGGCCCTCGCCGCGATCGTCGTGGCCCTGCGCGGCATCCGCCGATGGTCCGTGACCCGGATCGCGCTGCGGCCTCGTCCCGCGCTCCCCGCCGAGCTCGCAGCTGCCGACGACGACATCCGGCGGATGGCCGCGTCGGTCGGGCTCGGGCGACCCGTCGTCACGCTGGAGTTGATCGTCGTCTCGTGGCAGTACCGCCTACTCACCCCCGGGCTCACCATCCTGAACTGGGCCACCATCGCGTGCCTCGTGGTCGCGTTCGTGTGGTGGCGACGGAACCGTTCGTTCGGCATGACGGAAACGGCACGGCGCGTCGGACTCCAACCGTCCGGGGCACGGGTCGTGTCATTGGTCCTCGCCGGCGTCGGGATCCTCGCGCTCATCACCATCACACTGAGAATCGCGACGTGATCCTCCACGTCGATGCGAACGACCCGGTGCCGGTCTACGAACAGATCCGCAGCCAGATCGAACGCATGGTCGCGTCCGGTGCGCTCCGCGCCGGCGTGCAGCTCCCCACCATTCGCCAGCTCGCCGCCGACCTTGGACTGTCGAAGGGAAGCGTCGAGCGGGCGTTCCAGCTCCTCGAGAGCGAGGCGCTCATCGAGACACGAGGGCGCGCCGGCAGCTTCGTCCGCTCGCCCCGCCCGGCGGCTGCTGCGCAGGCGGAGGCGGCACTCGAACAGGCGAGCGACTCCTTCGCCGTCGCCGTGTACCAGCTCCACATCGACGACGACGCCGCGGTGCAGGCGGTGCGCGACGCACTCACCCGGCTGCGGACCCGATCGCTCGGCTGACGCCTCAGCCGCTCCGGGCCCGCCGGTAGAGCGTGATGCTGCGCGGCGGCATGGGAACCAGATCGCGGCGGTACTGGCGATGCACCTGGTCGACGGCGACCGACGTCGCCGTTTCGCGATGGGCGAGCTCGGCTTCGAGCTGCGCCACCCGGGCCTCGAGATCGAGCACCCGCTTCACGCCGGCGAGATTGAGACCGTCGTTGGTGAGCTCCTGGATCCGCTGGAGCAGGGCGATGTCGGCGTCGCTGTAGCGCCGACTACCGCCGCCGGTGCGGGCCGGATCGACGAGGCCCTTTCGCTCGTAGATCCGAAGCGTCTGGGGATGCACCCCGGCGAGCTCGGCAGCGACGGAGATGACGTAGACCGCGCGATGGAACCGTTCGTGATCCATGATCAGACTCCCAGGTGAGATCGGGGCGACTCGGGCGACGCCGCAGCGAACGCCTCGATCGCCCGGCGCTGTTCGTCGGAGAGTGTGGGGGGCACCGACACGACGACCGTGGCGAGGAGGTCGCCGGCACCGGCCTTGCCCCGCAGACGGAAGGTCTTTCCGGTGGCGGTTCCGGGCGGGATCCGGATCGTGACGGGATCGGCATCGAGGGTCGGCACCTTCACGTCGGCGCCGAGAGCCGCCTCTGCGAAGGTGATCGGCACATCGATCGTGAGGTCCTTGCCCGAACGACCGAACAACGGATGATCGGCCACCTTGACCCGCACGTAGAGATCGCCGGGAGGACCACCGGCACGGCCGGGACCGCCCCTGCCCTTGAGGCGGATCTTCTGGCCGGACTTGACCCCGGCCGGGATACGGACCTTGACATCGCGCGGGCGAACCTCGACACCGATTCCGCGACACGTGGTGCACGGATCGGTGATGATCGTCCCGCGACCGCCGCACGCCGAGCAGGGTCGACTGAAGGAGAAGAGGCCCTGGTTCTCGTCTTGGACGCCTTTTCCCTTGCAGACCCTGCAGGTCTCGGGCTTGGAGCCCGGCTTCGAGCCGGTCCCGGCGCAGGTGTGGCAGGTTGCCTCGCTCGTCAGCGTGATGGTGGTTTCGAGACCCTTCACGGCGTCGTCGAAATCGAGGGTCAGGTCGGCTTCGAGGTCGACACCTTGCTGGGCACGAGACTGCTGCTGCGGACCGCCGCGGGGGGCGCGCCCGCCTCGGCCGAAGAGCCCACCCAGCAGATCTCCGATGTCGTCGAAACCGACATTGAAGCCACCGTCGGGGCCGCCACCGGCACGGCCGAACCCGCCGGCCATCGGGCCGAGACGCCGAACCTCGTCGTACTTGGCCCGCTTCTCCTCGTCGCCGACGACGTCGTAGGCGGACGACACCTCTTTGAAGCGTTCCTCCGCGGCGACATCGCCGGGGTTGGCGTCGGGGTGCAGCTCACGGGCGAGCTTGCGATACGCCTTGGTGATCTCCTTGGCCGAAGCCTTCTCATCGACGCCGAGCGTCTTGTAGTAGTCCTTCTCGAACCATTCCTTCTGGGGTTCTGCGGCCATGTGTCACCTCCTTCGTCTCGTCACTCGCCGGTCGTCGACGCCGTGATGCTCAACCCTTGACCCGGACCATTGCTGCTCGCAGCACGCGGCCGTTCCACGCGTACCCCTTGCGGAGCACCTCCGCGACGACGGCGACCTCCTGGCCTTCGTCGCCCGGTTCGCTCATCGCCGCCTCGTGGCGGTTGGGATCGAAGGGCTCGGACTGGTCGGAGATGAGCTCCAACCCCGATCCCTGCAGGATCCCGTGGAGCTGGGCGGCGATGGGCTCGACGCCCTCGACGCCCTGGTGGGCTGCCGCGTCGCACGCGTCGAGCACGGGGAGGAGCGCCTCGGCGACCCGCGACCCGGCTTGGGCGGCGATGTCGGCGTTGCGCTTCTCGGTCTGCTTGCGGAAGTTGGCGAAGTCGGCGCTGACCCGCTGGAGATCGGCGAGATGCTGGTCCCGCTCGGCGGTCACTGCTTCGAGGGTCGCGACCAGTTCCTCGACCGTCAGGGCAGCGCCGTCGACGCCGTCCGGGCCGGATGCGGGGGGCTCATCCGACCCGGACGGGTCGATCGTCGCGGCCTCGTCGGGCTCGCGTTGGTCGTTGCTCACGATGCCTCGCCGTCGTCCTCGATGATCTCGGCGTCGACGACCTCGTCGTCGTCAGGGGTGCTCGCGGCCGACTCTGCCTGGCGCTCCTGCGCCGCGGCCGCTTCGTAGAGACGCTGGCCGAACTCCTGGCTGGCCGACATCAGACCTTCGGTGGCGTCCTTGATCGCCTCGAGGTCGGTGCCGTCCAGCGCCGTCTTGAGACCCTCGAGCTTCGCCTCGATGGTCGACTTCTCGTCGTCGCTGACGTTGTCGGCCTGGTCCTTGAGCAGCTTCTCGGTCTGGTAGACGAGGGTGTCGGCGGTGTTGCGGATCTCCGCCTCTTCCTTGCGCTTGCGGTCCTCCTCGGCATGCGCCTCGGCGTCCTTCACCATCTGCTCGATGACGTCGTCGGAGAGCGAGCTCTGACCGGTGATGGTCATCGACTGCTCCTTGTTGGTCGCGTTGTCCTTGGCGCTGACGTGGACGATGCCGTTGGCGTCGATGTCGAAGACGACCTCGATCTGGGGCACGCCGCGGGGCGCCGGGGGCAGGTCGACGAGCTGGAACTTGCCGAGCGTCTTGTTGTACTGCGCCATCTCCCGCTCACCCTGGAGCACGTGGATCTCGACCGACGGCTGGTTGTCCTCGGCCGTGGTGAAGGTCTCGCTCTTGCGGGTGGGGATGGTGGTGTTGCGCTCGATCAGGGTGGTCATGACACCGCCCTTGGTCTCGATGCCGAGCGACAGCGGGGTCACGTCGAGGAGCAGCACGTCCTTGACCTCGCCCTTGAGCACGCCGGCCTGGACGGACGCACCGATCGCCACGACTTCGTCGGGGTTGACGGTCTTGTTGGGCTCGGAGCCGGTGAGCTCCTTGACCAGTTCGGTCACAGCGGGCATTCGGGTCGAACCACCCACGAGCACGACATGGTCGATCTCGCCCTTGCTGAGTCCGGCGTCCTTGATGGCCTGCTCGAAGGGCTTGCGGCAGCGGGCCAGCAGGTCGGAGGTCATCTCCTGGAACTTGCTGCGCGTCAGCTCGTAGTCGAGGTGCAGCGGACCGGAATCGGTCGCCGTGATGAAGGGAAGGTTGACGTGGGTCGACTGGGTCTGGCTCAGTTCGATCTTGGCCTTCTCGGCCGCTTCCTTCAGACGCTGCGCGGCCATCGGATCGGACCGGAGATCGACGCCGTGGTCGTTCTTGAACGAGTCGGCGAGCCAGTTGATGACGGCATCGTCCCAGTCGTCACCGCCGAGCTTCGTGTCGCCGGCGGTCGACTTCACCTCGAACACGCCATCGCCGAGCTCGAGCACCGACACGTCGAAGGTGCCACCGCCGAGGTCGAACACGAGGATGGTCTGCTCGGTCTGCTCCTTGTCGAGGCCGTAGGCCAGCGCGGCCGCCGTCGGCTCGTTGATGATGCGCAGGACCTCGAGCCCGGCGACCTGACCGGCCTCCTGGGTCGCGGTGCGCTGGGCGTCGTCGAAGTACGCGGGCACCGTGATGACGGCCTGGGTGACCGTGTCGCCCAGGTACTCCTCGGCGTCACGCTTCAGCTTCATGAGCACGCGGGCCGAGATCTCCTGGGGGTTGTAGGCCTTGCCATCGATGTCGATGGTCCAGTTGGTGCCCATGTGGCGCTTGACCGAACGGATGGTGCGACCGGGATTGGTGATGGCCTGCCGCTTGGCGACCTCACCGACGAGGACCTCGCCGTCCTTGGCGAACGCCACGACGGACGGAGTGGTGCGGGAGCCCTCGGCATTGGGGATGACGACGGGGTCGCCGCCCTCGAGGACGGAAACGACGGAGTTGGTGGTGCCGAGATCGATACCGACTGCCTTGGGCATGGAACACGCTCTTTCTCTGGTGTCTGGGGGAGTACAGGTGCTTGAACCGCACCATACCGACCGAAATTCCCATCAACACCGAAAAGTTGAGTGTGTTGTTATCAGGTTTGGCGGCTCGCCCGAACGCCGGCCCGACGACGCAGGGTGGCGAAGAGGACGCGCCGCGATCAATACTGCGGGATGCGACGTTGCGTGGTTTCCTGCCCGACAATTCTCGCGTTGGCGGTTCTCGGCATCCTGGGACCGATCACGCCGGCCGGCGCCGGGGACGACGCCGAGGCGTCGACCGCCATCGCACTCGACTGCTCCACCGCCGATGTCCGTCACGAACTCACCACGAGCACCGATCTCGATCCGGGCTGCGTGTGGACCGGAGGGTTCGACATCACGGCTTCCGACGTCGTCCTGGATTGCCGCGGTGCCCTGATCCGCAGCGACGGCGGCGGCCGCGGCATCGAGATCTCGTCGCCGACGGACACGGCGATGAGCGACGTGGTGGTCCGCAACTGCCGAGTCGAGGGGTTCCTCAACAACCTCCGCGTCACCCGTGTCGGCTTCCGCGACCTGCAGCCGGGGGTCGAGTACGACAACGGCTTGACCGGGGTCGTCATCGAGGACAACGAGTTCCGGAACTCACGTGGCGTCGGGGTGTTCATCGACGGCTACGTGAGCGATGCCACGATCCGCGACAACGTGATCGAGGGCACGGGCAGTGCGGGTATCTATCTGGAGACCGGCAGCCGTCGTACCCTCGTCGAGGGGAACCGGATCCACGACAACGGGTATCGCGAGAACGGCCCCGGCGGCCAGGTCGACGAGTTCGGCGGCCTGCGGTTCCGGTGGTGGGGAATCGGGCGGGAAGGACTCGCCATCGACGGCAGCTACGAGAACGTCGTGGTCGGCAACTCCTTCGAGGGCAACAGCCACGGCGGCATCCTGCTCTACACGAACTGCGGAGAGTTCCCGGATTCCGGCGTGTGGTTCGACCGTCGCTGGCCCTCGGATCGCAACCTGATCGAGGGCAACACGTTCACCGGCGGACTCAACGGCGTGTGGGTCGGTCAGCGCATGGCGGAGAACACCCTCCCGATGGAGTGCACCAAGCCCGCCTTCCTCGAGGGCCCCCTCCAGCGCGTCACCCGCGACTACGCCGCCGACAACACGATCGTCGGCAACGAGTTCGTCGACGTCACGTATCCCATCCGGGTCGAGGACGACGGCACGACGATCGAGGGCAACACGATCAGGTCGGGCGACCCGTCGCACCACGGCATCATCGTGGGAACGGAGTACCGCACCACCGTGCTCGGCGAGCCGGTCATCCGGACGTCGATCGTCGGCAACACTCTCGACGTCACCGGCAACGAGAGCCCGATCCGCTGGATCCACGGCTTCGACCAACTGACCGTCGAGGGCAACACGAGCCACGGCCGGCCGGTCGGGATCTGCGAGGGAACCCAACCTCCCCGGTTGGGCCTCATCTGGGTGATCGCCGCGACCTTCGAACCGCTGGGCGCACCGATCTCCTCACCGCCGGCCGACCTCTCCCACCCCGTTCTCGGTCCGCTGGAACCGTGCGAGGTGCCCGACACCCCGGCAGTCATCCCCGGCAGCGCCGAGGTGACCGAGGGCGATGGCGTGATCACCATCCCCGTCCGACTGTCGCACCCGTCGGATCAGACGGTCCGGGTCGACTGGCACACGCCTCCCGTGCAGGCCCCGGGATGGGCCGAGTTGGGGACCGACATCGCTCCCGGCAGCGGCGTGGTGACGTTCCAGCCCGGCCAGGTCGATGCCACGATCGAACTCGAACTCCTCGACGACGACGTGACCGAGCCGTTCGAGTGGGCGGGAGTGCTGTTCCGCAATCCCACCAACGCCCGCATCGGCGGATGGTGGGGCATCGGACTCGGCTTCGTGAACGACGACGACTGAGCGTCAGCTCGGCGCGCCCGGGCCCCGACCCCGCTCGACACCCTTCCGCAGCATCCGGGCGACCGCGCCCAACGGCATGAAGTTCGACGCGAAGCGCGCCGGACGAGCCGCGTTGCCGAACACCACCCGCCGACGGTTCTTCCGGATCGCCTCGATGACCTTGACCGCGATCTCGCTCGGCGGGGTGGTGAGCAGATCCTTCGCATCCGCCTCGGCGGTCGTGCCCTTCACGATGTTGGTGGCGATACCGCCCGGATGCACCAGGTGGACCTGGATGTGGGACCCGTCGAGTTCCGCCATGAGCGACTCGGTGTAGCCCCGAACCGCGAACTTGGTCGCGCAATAGTCGGCATTGCCGGGCACACCGATCATCCCGAAGATGCTCGACACGTTGACCAGTGCGGCCTCGCGGTTGACCTGGAGCTGGGGCATGAAGGCGAGCGTGCCGTGAACGACACCGTAGAAGTTGACCGAGAACACGCGGTCGAGGTCCTTCACCGAGGTCTCGACCCCGGGCAGCATCGAACCGGCGATGCCCGCGTTGTTGATCACCACATGGGCGTTGCCGAGCGCGGCCCTCGATCGATCGGCGAAGTCGTTCATCGCGTCCTCGTCGGCCACGTCCACGACGGCGGAGAACACCCGATCGCCACCCGATCGCCGCAGCGCATCGACCGTCTGCTGCAGACCGACCGGGTCGATGTCGCAGAGCGACAGCTTCGCCCCCTCCTTCTCGAACTCGATCGCGTAGGCCCGACCCATGCCGGAGCCCGCGCCGGTCACGACGACGACCTTGTCGGTGAAGCTCTTCATGGCCGCCTTTCTAGCCCGAACGCGTCGGCGGATAGCCTGCAGCCCATGTACGACCTGATTCTCGTCCGCCATGGGCGTTCCGAATGGAACGAGCTCAACCTCTTCACCGGTTGGTACGACTGCCCGCTGATCGAGAAGGGGCGGGCCGAAGCCCGTGCTGCCGGCCCGATGCTGACCGAGGCGGCTCTGCTCCCCGACGTCGTGCACACATCGCTGCAGCAGCGAGCGATCGAGACCGCCGAACTCATGCTCGCCGGCTGCGACCGTCGCTGGATCCCCGTCCGTCGGAGCTGGCGGCTCAACGAGCGGCACTACGGCGACCTGACCGGTCTCGACAAGGCTGCGACCCGCGAGAAGTTCGGCGATGAGCAGCTCCACATCTGGCGACGCAGCTACGACACCCCGCCACCGGCGATCCGTGACGACAACGAGTACAACCCCAACCACTCGGCCGCCTACGCCGAGCTCCCTCCGGAGCTGCTGCCGAAGACCGAATGCCTCGCCGACGTGGTCGAGCGCATGCTGCCCTACTGGTTCGACGGCATCGTGCCCGACCTGCGGGTGGGCCGGACCGTGCTCGTCGCCGCCCACGGCAACTCGCTGCGGGCGCTCGTGAAGCACCTCGACTCCATCCCCGACGACGAGATCGCCGAACTCAACATCCCGACCGGGATGCCGCTGCACTACCGACTGGACGGCGACATGCGTCCGGTCGAGTCGAAGCACCCCCTCGAACGGGCGCTCGACCCGGCGGCGGCCGCCGCCGGCGCCGCTGAAGTCGCCGCCCAGGCCGGAGGTCACTGACATGCTCGGCATGGGCGCGTTCAACGGCATCGTCTTCATCGTCTCGGTCGCGATCGTGCTGGTCGGGGTGGTGTTGGCACTCAAGGACCGCGAGCGGGTCTGGACCCTGGGGATGGCCGTGACCACCGCCCTCTACGCACCGCTCGGTGTGGTTCTCGCGATCCTCTACATCGCCCGCGTCCGCCGCATCTGAGCCCAGCCCGGGACGCGAAACGACCCCGGGACGCGAAACGACCCCGGGAGGGGGGATCCCGGGGCCGCTTCGGTGGGTTGGAGACTCAGGCCGAGTGGGCGCCGAGCTGCTCGACGCCGTAGCCGGCAGTGCCGTGCTCGGCGACATCGAGGCCCATGACCTCTTCCTCTGCGTCGACTCGCAGACCGAGCGTCATGTCGATGCCCTTGAAGACGATGAAGCTCGTGATGCCGACCCAGGCGATCACGATCAGGACCATGAGGCCCTGCACCAGCAGCTGCTCGATGCCACCGCCGTAGAAGAGACCGTAGTTCTCGGTGATGCCGCCGCCACCGAGGAAGGCGTCGTCGTACTTGGCGAAGAGGCCGATGGAGAGCGTGCCCCAGATGCCGCAGACGCCGTGCACCGAGATGGCGCCGACCGGATCGTCGATGCGGATCTTGTCGAAGAACAGCACCGCGAAGACCACGATGATGCCACCGATGAACCCGATGACCAGGGCGGCCCAGGGCTCGACGGTGCCGACGGGCGCCGTGATGGACACGAGGCCGGCCAGTGCGCCGTTGCCGGCCATGGCCACGTCGGCCACACCCGTCTTCAGCCAGATCACCAGGGTTGCACCCAGCGTGCCGGTCGCTGCCGCCATCAGCGTGTTCATGGCGAGGAACGACAGGAGGCCGTCGGCCGCCAGCTCGGAACCGGCGTTGAAGCCGAACCAACCGAACCAGAGGATGAAGACGCCGATCACCACGTAGGCGATGTTGTGACCCGGGATCGCCTGCGGCTTGCCGTCGGGGCCGTACTTGCCGATGCGTGGACCGAGCATTGCGGCACCGACGAGGGCGGCCACACCACCGGTGAGGTGGACGATGGTCGAGCCGGCGAAGTCGGAGTAGACGTGGTCACCGATGTTGATCTGGGCGATCATGCCGGTGCCCCAGGTCCAGTGCACGACGACCGGGTAGATGAGGCCGGTCATGAAGGCCGAGAAGATCAGGTAGCCCGTGAACTTCGTCCGTTCCGCCATTGCACCGGAAACGATGGTGCTGGCCGTGGCCGCGAAGACCACCTGGAAGAAGAAGTTCGTGGCCGGGGTGAGCCCGGCCGACAGGTCGAACAGAACGGCCGGATCTCCCGAATCCTTGAAGAAGAAGTCGTTGAGACCACCCCACAAGCGACTGTCGCTCGTCCCGTAGGCGATCGACCAGCCGATGATGAAGAACGCCGTGGCGCCGATCGCCATGTCAGCGAGGTTCTTCGCCATGATGTTGGCGATGTTCTTGGCTCGGGTGAGACCGGCTTCCACGAAGCCGAACCCCGCCTGCATCAAGAACACCAGCGCACCGGCGACCACGAGCCAGAGGTTGTCCATGATCGCCTGCGTGGTGGCATTGGCAGCCTCCACGTCGGCAAGCGTGACCTCAGCCTCCTGAGCTCCGGCCGGTCCTATCAAGAAGAGCGTCGTCCACAAGAGCGTCCCGGCGCCAACAGCGACCCCGAGCTTTCCCCTCTTGAGCAGTGCTCTCTTTCCGTACTTCGTCCGCATGAGATTGTCCCTTCCTTACGGCGATGGAAAGGAACGTAGAAGCCGCAGATTTCCGGATTGTTCGGCTTCTGTTACCCGTTGCGCACCGTCGCGTTGCCGGGAAGAGTCAGAAACCTGAACCAATTCTTTCAGCCGGTGGCTGCCGCGACGGCCGGCTCCAGGAGGTAGCCACGGGCCCGAACGGTCCGGATCGACAGTCCGGCCTCGGCGAGTCGGCGACGCAGGCGGAGCACATGCACGTCGAGCGCGTTGCGGCTCGCGTGCCCGCCGGGCCACCCTGCCTCGGAGAGTTCGGGCCGGCCGACGACCGCCCCGAACCGGGCGATCAGGAGCTCGGCGAGGCGTGCCTCCACAGGCGGGACCGCCGTGTGCGCGCCATTGAACCGCACGACCCCGTACTCGTCGATCTCGGGCGCACCCTCTCCCGCAGCGGCGGCGCGCCGGGAGAGTCCCTCGACGCGTGCCCGCAGGTCCTCCTCCGGGGCAGGCACCCGGATCCAGTCCTCGTACTCGTCGGCGACGACCGGCGGGGGCGCACCCTCGTCGACCAGCAGCAGTCGCGGCACACGGGCACCGCGCAACTCCGGGAGACGGTCAGCCTCGGCAGGCCATCGAATCAGCGTGATGTCCATGACCCCACGCTGACAGCCATGGATTTCGCCATTGTTTCGCCGAGATGAACCGTGGGCCTGATCGATTCTCCTGGATGCGCACCCGCTCCGGAGAGAGAGGTATCTTTGCCACGCCATGAATTCGCGCCTCAAGCCCCATCATCTCGTCATCGCTCTCGGTGCCGGGATCGCACTCTTCACCGCCACCTCGGGCGTCATCCCGAGCATCACCAACTGGCACGACGAGAGTGCAGTGCAGCGCGAGGTCTTCGAGAACGTGCCGACCGGGCTGAAGCTCACCTTCTACACGGTGATCCCGCTGCTGCTCGTCTATGGCGCCTACATGTTCGCGATGCGGGTGAAGAACTGGGAACGAGGCCGCCCCGACAACCGCCGCACCACCCTGAAGAACGCGCCGAAGCGCGCCAAGGACTTCCGCGCCGGCGTCTACATGCAGACCCTGCTGCGCGAACCGGGCGCCGGGATCATGCACTCGATGATCTATTTCGGCTTCCTGGTGCTGCTCGCGGTCACCACGGTGCTCGAGGTCAACCATCAGGTCCCGGAGAGCATCAAGTTCCTCCACGGCGACGTCTATCGGGCCTACGCCATGGTCGGCGACGCGGCCGGTCTCGTCTTCCTGGTGGGCATCGTGTGGGCCATCGTCCGCCGCTACGGCCCGTGGAGCTGGCGTCCCTACCGCATCCGCATCAAGAGCAAGCCCGAACACGCGGTGATCCTGGGCGTGTTCTTCGCCATCGCCGTCACCGGCTTCGGCGCCGAGATGTTCCGTATCGCCGAGCAGGGCCTGCCCGAGTTCGAGAAGTGGAGCTTCATCGGCTACCCGCTCGCCGACCTGGTCGACGGCTGGGACAACGTCGCCGGTTGGCACCAGGCCTGGTGGATCGCCCACGTGCTCAGCTTCATCGCGTTCCTGGTGATCCTCCCCACCACGATGCTGCGCCACATGTTCACCTCGCCGCTCAACATGTATCTGAAGGACAAGGACCGTCCGAAGGGCGCGATGAAGCCGATGCCCAACCTCGTCTCGGGCGAAACCGAGCTCGAGACCTTCGGCGCCTCCGTCATCGAGGACTTCACCTGGAAGCAGCTGCTCGACACCGACGCCTGCACCATGTGCGGTCGGTGCACGTCGGTGTGCCCCGCGCACGCCACCGGCAAGCCGCTCGACCCGCGCGAGATCGTGCTGAAGACCGGCGAGGTCATGGCCCGCACCGGCGATCCGGCCGTGTCACCCCCGATCGGGGTCGACGGCGACATCACCGTTCCGGCCAACTGGATGTTCGACCGCATCACGCAGGACGAGCTGTGGGCCTGCACCTCGTGCAAGGCGTGCGACGAGATCTGCCCCGTCAACATCGAGATCCTCGACAAGATCCTCGACATGCGGCGCTACCTCACGCTGATGGAGTCCGACTTCCCGTCGGAGCTCGGCAACGCGTTCCGTTCGATGGAGAACTCGGCCAACCCGTGGGGCATGAGCCAGAGCGAACGGGCCGACTGGGCCAACGGCATGGACGGCATCAACATCATCGACGGCTCCGATCCGATCGAGGCCGAGTACCTCTACTGGGTCGGCTGCGCCGGCTCGTTCGACGACAAGAACAAGAAGGTCACCCAGGCGATGGCCAAGCTCATGCAGCGCGCCGACGTCGACTTCGCCATCCTCGGCCCGGCCGAGAACTGCACGGGCGACTCCGCCCGCCGCTCGGGCAACGAGTACCTCTTCCAGATGCTCGCGAGCCAGAACATCGAGACGCTCAACACCATGGGCGTCAAGAAGATCGTCACCCAGTGCCCCCACTGTTTCAACACGCTGGCCAACGAGTACCCGCAGCTGGGTGGTCACTACGAGGTCGTGCACCACTCGCAGTTCCTCGAATGGCTGGTCGACCAGGGTCGCCTCGATCTCGACGGCGCCGAGCTCGAGGAGCGCGTCGTCTACCACGACAGCTGCTACCTCGGTCGCCACAACGACGTCTACATGGCCCCCCGCAAGGTGCTCGGCAAGCTCGGTGGCATCGAGATCGTCGAAGCCGAACGCAACGGCACCAAGGGCATGTGTTGCGGCGCCGGCGGGGCCCGCATGTGGATGGAGGAGACCGTCGGCGAGAAGGTCAACGACGTCCGGGCCAGGGAACTCGTCGAGACCGGGGCCACCCGGGTCGCGACGGCCTGTCCGTTCTGCTACGTGATGATGGACGACGGTGTGAAGGCCGCGGGCAAGGAAGAGGACGAGGTCCGTGTGGCCGACATCGCCATCCACGTGCTCGGTGCCATCGAGACCGGCGAGACCAAGCGAGCCGAAGAGGAGCTGGCCCAGCAGGCCGAGCTCGCCCAGCTGTCGGGTGCCGTCAAGCCCTCGGCCGCATCCGAGGACTGACGCCCGTCCGAGAAAGTAACGGTGTCTGACCCCGGCGTACTTTCTCGGGGGCGGGGTGCTGTCGACGGGCAGGAAACGGTCTCCCACATGGACAGCAAGACCGGTAGGTTCGGTGGCGTGAGTGACTCGCCGACGATTCTCGTCATCGACAACTACGACTCGTTCGTCTACATCCTCGTGCAGTACCTCGGCGAGCTCGGGGCGACGCCGGTCGTGTACCGCCACGACGAGATCGATCTCGACGGTATCCGCGCACTCGACCCCGACGGGATCCTGATCTCGCCGGGCCCGGGGACGCCCGACGACTCGGGTGTGTCACTCGCGGTCCTCGAGGAGTTGCGAGGCACCGTGCCGATCTTCGGGGTGTGCCTCGGCATGCAGTGCATGGGCCAGGTCTACGGCGGCGACGTGATACGGGCCCCCGAGGTGATGCACGGCAAGACCTCGTTCGTGCGTCACCACGACATCGGCGTGTTCGCCGGTCTCCCCAACCCGGTCGAAGCAACCCGCTACCACTCGCTGATCGTCGACCGCTCGACGATCCCCGACTGTCTCGAGATCACCGCGGAGACCGACGACGGACTCATCATGGGCCTGCGGCACCGCGAGTTCGATGTCGAGGGCGTGCAGTTCCATCCCGAGTCGGTGCTGACCAACGCCGGTCACGACCTGCTGCGGAACTTCCTGACCCGCTGCGGCATCGTCGCCGACGCCTGAGGCGGACTATCCGCCTTCGGGCAGTGTGGTCGTGGTGGTCGTCGTGGTGGTCGTCGTCGGTTCCGGCCCCGCTTCGCCGACCACGATGACCACTTCCGATCCCTTGTCGACCAGCGTGAAGCTGCCGGGGTTCTGTTCGATCACGAGACCGACCTGAGGATCGCCGAACGGCACCGTCCGGAACTGCGGCACGGGGACGAGGCCCTGGTTGCGCAGCGTCAACTCGGCCGTGTCGTAGAACAGGGTGATGACCGAGGGCACCGACACCTGTTCGACGCCCGACGACACATAGATCGTGATCGGTGTTCCCACCGCCACGATGCTGTCGGCCGCCGGATCGGTACGGGTGACATCGCCCTCGTCGACCGTGTCGGACGCTTCCTTGATGGTGTCGTCGGCGATCGTGAACCCGAGGTCCTGCAGCTGGTTGAAGGCCTGGGCGACGTCTCGGCCCTTCAGGTCGGGAACGACGACCTGTTCGGGGCCGGTCGAGACCTTGATGACGACCGGCTGGTCGAGCGGATGCTCCGTGCCGGGCACCGGATTCTGACTGATGACCGTGCCGACCTCCTGGACACTCGCTTCCGGCTGCGGATCGGCGGTGTAGCCCCGCTCGGCGAGCAGGGCGATCGCGGCGGTCTCGGTCAGCGAGATCACCGAGGGCACGGTGATCGCCTCGCCCGTACTGACGATGATCTCGACCTCCTGGCCCGGGTCGAGCTTCTGACCCGCCGGCGGTGACTGGTCGAAGACGAGACCGGCGTCGACGTTCTGGTTGCGCCGCTCGGTGACGACGGGAACCAGATCCAGGTCTCGGAGTTGCGCCTCGGCCTCGAGCTGTTCGAGCCCCTCGAGGTTGGGCACGTCGATCTTCTCGACCGCGGCATCGTCGGAGCCGCCTCCGTCGTCGCCGAAGAGACCGAGTTGGCGCCCGAAGGCGATGGTGAGGAAGCCGAGGATGAAGATCAGCACACCGAGACCGACGAGGAGGGCGACGGTGCGCTTCCAGTCGTCTCGGGGCGGCTCGTCGTCGTAGTAGTAGCCACCGCTGCCGTATTGGGCCGCGAGCGCGTTGGGATCGAGAACGACCCCCGGCTGCGCCGCAGTGACCGGCGGGCCGACGATCGCCGGGGATGCCGCCGGCGTGGTGGGCACCACCGTCGTCGCATCGATCGCGGGGGCCGGAGCGGCCGCGGCCGGGGTCGCGGCGGCACCGCCGGCCGCGCCGCCCGGGACCTGATGGGCACCGGACAGGTAACGACGAAGATCGTTGCGGAGATCCTCGGCCGTCGGGTAGCGGTTGGCCGGATTCTTGGCCAGCAGCTTCATGGTGATCGCGTTGAGCGATTTCGCCACCGGGACACCGCGCTCGAGCAGCGTCTCGGGCTTCTCCTGCACGTGCTTGTAGGCGACGGCGATCGGGGTGTCGGCCTGGAAGGGCGGGGTGCCGGCCAGCATCTCGTAGAGCACGACACCGAGCGAGTAGAGATCGCTGCGACCGTCGACCTGCTTGCCCTGCGCCTGCTCCGGAGAGAAGTAGGTGGCCGTCCCCATCACCGAGCCGTGCTGGGTGAGGCCGGCATCGGTTCCTCCCGCGAGCGCGGTGGCGATACCGAAGTCGGCGACCTTCACGTCGCCGCCATCGGACACGAGGATGTTGCCGAGCTTCACGTCGCGATGCACGAGCCCGGCCTGGTGTGCGGTCGACAACGCCGAGGCGACGTCGGCGGCGATCTCCGCGGCCCGGTCGGGCTGGAGCGGGCCGGTCGAGCGGAGCACGTCGGACATGCTGCGCCCCGACACGTGCTCCATCACGATGTAGTAGGTACCCCGCTCCTGACCCCAGTCGTAGATGCCCACGATGTTTGGGTGGTTGAGGTTGGCGGCGGCCTGCGCCTCGCGGCGGAAGCGCTCGACGAAGTTGGGATCGTTGGCGAACTCCGGGAAGAGCACCTTGAGCGCGACCTCTCGATCGAGCAGCTCGTCACGGGCGAGATAGACGTCGGCCATCCCGCCGCGAGCGATGTGGCGCAGCAGTTCGTAACGTCCGTTGAAGACGGTGGGGCCCTGATCGGACATAGCGGGAGATTCTACCTCTGCGACGGCGCGGGACCGTTGCAGCCCCGGATCCGCAACGCTTCGTGGTCGTTCATGGAACTATCCGCCCCCCAGCCCGAAGGCGGCTTCGATCACAGCTCTGGCGATGGGCGCAGCCACCGCGCCGCCCGTCTGCTCACTTGCGCCGGGCTGGGCCTCGACGATCACGGCCACCGCGATCTCGGCCGGCTGGCCGGGCGGGCCGGCGAAACCGACCACCCAGGCGTGGGAGCTGGCCGGCGTCGTGCCGAGCTGCGCCGTCCCCGTCTTGCCGCCCACGTCGAGGCCGGCGATCTGCATCGCCTTCGCCGTGCCGTTCTGCACGACATTGATCATCGCTTCCTGGAGTTGGCCGGCGGCGAACGGCGACAGCGAGGTGCGCCACACCGACGGCTCGACGGAGTCGTAGACACCGCCGCTCGCATCGCGCACCTCCGACACGACGTGGGGGGCCATCATCTGGCCGCCGTTGGCGATCGCCGCCGCCACCATGGCCATCTGCAGCGGGGTCGCCTTCACGTCGTTCTGCCCGATCGACGCCTGGGCGAGAATGGCCGAGTTCTCGTGGATCGGGGTGTCGCCGTTGCGGAGATCGGCGCTGCCGTCGGGCTGGTAGGCATCGAGATCGGCGATGTAGGCGCCGAAGTCGGTGGGGAACTGCGAACGGGCCGCGTCGGGGAGGTCGAGCACCGGGTCGGCGTTGAATCCGAACTTCTCGGCGGTGCGGATCATGGCGTCGGGGCCGAGCCACTCGGCACCGATCTCGGCAAAGGTCGCGTTGCACGAACGCTGCAGGGCCAGCCGCAGATCACCGCCACACGTCGAACCACCGAAGTTGCGGATCGCCGACCCCGACGGGAGTGGTTCGTAGCGGTCGGTGTCGGGCCACACCGGGTCGGTCAGCGTGATACCGGCGATGTCGAGCGCGGCCGCCGCGGTCACCAACTTGAACGTCGAACCGGGGAAGAACACCTCCCGGAACGCCTTCGCGAGGAGCGGATCGTCGGGATCGGCGAGCAGCGACTGGTAGGCCGCGTTGACGGCGGCCCCGTCGAGGCCCGACAGCAGGTTGGGATCGAAGCTCGGGTAGGTCCACATCGCCAGGATCTCGCCGGTGGCCGGGTCGACCGCGACGACCGATCCCTTCCGGTCGCCGAGCGCGTTCGCAGCGGCCCGCTGGACGTCGTCGCGCAGGGTCATGACGACCGTGCCGGTCGTGTCGCGATCGACGAACAGATCCTTCAGCGAATCGAACTGCTGATCGAGGCGGGCCCCGGCGAGCTGGTCGTTGTACTCCCGCTCGAGGCCGAACGCACCCTGGTTGAACGACTGGAAGCCGACGACATGGGCGAACAGCTCGTCGGTCGGATAGTCGCGCCGGTAGTCGATCTCGCCGGCCTCGACCGGCACCGACATGGCGACAACGACCCCGTCGGCGGTGACGATGTCGCCCCGCTCCTGCCCGAACGCCCGCAGCTGGGGACGGATGTTGCCCTCGTGACCCTTGTAGTCCTCGGCATCGACGAACTGCACCCGATTGAGCTGGGCGAACAGGATCGCGTAGAGGACGATGAAGGCGGCCCCGAGATTGCGGATCCGGTTGTTCATCGCTCGGCCCGAACCGACGCGGAGCGCTGCTCGTGGGACAGCCGCATCAACAGCGCGAGGATGATGTAGTTCGACACGAGCGCCGACCCGCCGTAGGAGACGAACGGCAACGTGATGCCGGTCAACGGGATCAGCCGCACCACACCACCCATGATGATGAAGGCCTGGATGCCGAGCAGGGTGGTCAGGCCGACGGCCAGCAGCTTCTCGAACGTGCGGGTGGCCCGGACCGCGATGCGCAGACCCGAACCGATCAGGATCAGGAACGCCATGAGGATCGCCGTCGTACCGGCGAGCCCGAGCTCCTCGCCGATGGCGGAGAAGATGAAGTCCGTTTCGGCGAACGGCACCCGGTCGGGTTCGCCGCGACCCAGCCCGGTGCCGGTGAGGCCACCCTCGGCCATCGAATAGGTGGCCTGGATGATCTGGAATCCGCTGTCCTGCGGGTCGGCCCAGGGGTCGAGCCAGCTGTCGATGCGGCGCTCGACGTGGCCGAACAACCGAAACGCCACCACCCCGCCGGCCATGAACATGGTGGCACCGAGACCGAGGAACAACGTGCGCTCGGTCGCCACCCACATGAGGACCACGAAGAGGGCGAAGACGAGCATCGACGAACCGAGATCGCGCTCGAGCACCATCACGCCGATCGACGCCGCCCATGCCGCGCCGATCGGGGCGAGATCACGCAGCTCGATCCGGTTCTTGATCAGCTCGGCGGTGTCGACGAGGTAGGAGGCGAAGAACAGGGCGAGGGCGATCTTGGCGAACTCCCCGGGCTGGAAGTTGACCGGCCCGATGCTCACCCAGATCCGGGCACCGTTGATCTCGACACCGATCGGCAGGAGCGGGAGGGCGAGCAGGCCGACGCCGCCGACGCCGAGGAGGTAGCGGTACTGGGCGAGCATGCGCACCCTCGGCACGAAGGCCAGCGTCGCGACGAACGCCCCGATCCCGACCGCCGTCCACACCGACTGGAGGCCGGCGAGGTCGCCGCCGCCGCCCACGTCCTCCCCCAACCGGGCGATCATCACGTAGCCGATGCCGTTGAGCAGCAGCGCCATCGGCAGGAGCACCGGGTCCGCGGCCGGGGCGAAACGGCGGACAGCCAGGTGGACGAAGAAGAACAGCCCGAGCATCCAACCGAGGAACGGTCCGATGTCGGCAGGAACCGAGGCCGACTCGCCGAGACTGGCGAGGCCGTAGGCGGAGACCACGACGACCGCGATGAGCGCGATGAGACCGAGTTCGACGCGACGGGGCCGCAGGGCGGCGATGTGAGGGCGCACGGCAGGCCGGCGCGCGACGGCGGTCACGGGTCGTCGGTGCTGGCTCGTTGGAGCAGGGCGTCGGCGTAGGCGCGGGCCTCGTCGATCGTGTCGAACTCGACCCCGTCGGCCACCTCGCGGAGGTCGTCGGGTTCGAGTTCGGCGACCGTGAGCACGACCGGTTCCTCGACGGTGGGATCGAACCAGAGGACGCCGTCGGGACGACCGCGATAGATGACGACCTCCTCACCGTCGAGGCCGACGAAATACGCAGAGCGGGCGTAGGCGACGACCGAGGCGACGAGCACGCCGAGCACGAGCAGCACCGCACCGACGAAGACCCCGAGCCGCCAGGTCACGAAGGGTGCCTTGGTCACGGTGCGGTCGACGAGGATCTCGTCGGGATGGGGATCGTTCGGTCCGGTCTGCACCGGCGGATCGAGGCGCAGCACGCTGTCGGGCACCGCCTTGTGGGTCGAGAGGATGCGGTCGACGGGCACCCCTTCGATCTCGTCGGTCTCGACCACGTCGACGATCACGACGGTGACATTGTCTCGGCCGCCGGCATCGCACGCTGCGTTCACCAACGCCACCGCGGCATCGGCCGGGTCGTCGAACTCCGAGGCCAGCTCGTGCATCTCGCTCGGGGTGAGCTCGTTGAAGAGGCCGTCGCTGCACAGCAGGTAACGATCACCCTCGACGGGAGCGAGCTCCCAGGTGTCGACCAACACCTTCTCGTCGATGCCGAGCGCCCGGGTCACGATGTTGCGTTGCGGGTGGGTCAACGCGTCCTCGGCGCTCAGTCGCCCGTCGCGCACCAGCGCCTCGACCAGCGTGTGGTCCTCGGTGATCTGCTCGACCCCGTCGTCGGCGACTCGGTAGAGCCTCGAGTCACCGACATTGGCGACGCCCAGCCGCGGCCCGGTGTCGTCGTCGGTCGCCATCTCGACGAGGGCGACGAGCGTGGTGCCCATGCCGCGGAGCTCGGGATCCAGCCGGGACCGGTCCACGATCTCGCGGTTGGCTCGCTGCACCGCCTCGATGAGGTCGTCGACCGATCCCACGCCGGCGGCCTTGGCCATCTCGTCGACCGCGATCGCCGCCGCGACCTCACCGCCGTTGTGACCGCCCATGCCGTCGGCCACGACGAACACGGGCGCCATCGTCAGGAGCTGGTCCTGGTTGGCGCTGCGCACCCGGCCGACGTCGGTGGCCGTTCCCCACCGGAACTCGGTCATGCCAGCTCCAGCACGAGTTCGCCGATGGTGATGCGCCCACCGCGCCGGATCGGGGTCGGACGGGTGATCATCTCGCCGTCGAGAACCGTGCCGTTGGTCGAGCCGAGGTCCTCGAGCGTCCACCCCCCGCCGTCCGGCGAGAGGCGGGCGTGCAGCTTCGAGACGTGGGCGTCGTCGATCGACACGCCGCATCCGGCGCCACGACCGATCGTCGTCTCACCCTCGAGAGTGAAGCTCCGCCCGGCGAGCGCGCCGGGGGCGACGACGACGAGGCGGGCGGTGCCCGACGCCGCCGTGGTCGCCGACGGCGCCGGTGACGGCGCCGGGGCGGGGCTGCGCCGAGGCGGCGCAGGGCGGGGCGCCGGGGAAGAACCGGGGGCCGGCCCGGCTGCGACGGCCGACTCGGCTCGCAGCTCGACCCAGACGGCCCTCAGGACGCGCAGGAAGACGAGATAGACGAGGGCAAGAAGACACACCCGGAGGACGATGAAGAGCTGGTCCGACACGGTCCGCCGAGACTAACGCTGCGCGCCGCCCGACAAGTGACGCGCCACCAACCCGGTGGGTTCAGCCGGCCCGGAACTCGATCGTCGTGGCACCGACACCGATCCGGTCGCCGTCGGCGAGACGGTGGGATGTGATGGGCACACCGTTGACCAGCGTGCCGTTGGTGGAGCCGCTGTCGGTGAGGACGAAGCCATCACCGTCGGGACGGATCCGCGCGTGCTCCCGGCTGATATTGGGATCGTCGAACGAGATGGTGCATTCCGGCAGCCGACCCATCGTGACGGTGAACTCGCCCAGCACGACCTGTTGCCCGGTCGGCAGGAGGAGCACCCCGACGCCACCGTCGGCCTCCTTCATCCGGCCCGTCACCTCGATGGCGCCGGCCCGAACCGTGTCGTCGGCCTCGATCTCGACCTGGACCGGGCCCATGAAGGTCCAGCCCTCCTCCCTCGCGTGATCTCGCGTTGCGTCGCAGAGCTCACGGCCGAGCGAGTCCTTCACCTCGACGAACCGCTCCAGGTCGTCGGGCGCGAGTCGCACCGTGAAGTGGTTCGCGACCACCGGTTGACCCTTGACGCCGACGCTGCGGGAGTCGGCCATCACGCGAGCGATCCGATGGCCGATCTCGACCGGACGCACGCCGCCACGGAAGAACCGGCCGACCGTTCCCTCCACAAAGCGCTCGAGGCGTCGTTCCACTGATCGCAGGCCCACGCCCGGAGGTTAGCGCCGTGCCGGAATCACTCGGATGCGCTCAGCAATGAAGGCCGCGATCGTGGGCGAACTCGCGCGGGACCGCGCTAGCCTCGGAGGACGTTCATCTCGGTGAACGGCCACGCGCGAGTGGCGGAATTGGCAGACGCGCAGGCTTCAGGTGCCTGTGCCCGAAAGGGTGTGGGGGTTCAAGTCCCCCCTCGCGCACGATTGTGATGTGTCATGACATCGGAAACCCTCGAACCCTCAGGTTCGGGGGTTTCTCGATTCCAGCTCCGTCCCGGCCTGCTGCACCGGTTGCCGATGCCACCACTGGCGCTGCGGCGGATCGTGTGCCACCCTTTCGCAGCGGCGTTTCACGGGCGATCACCGACAAGGAAACAGATGGGTTGGGTTGAACGACGGCCACGCAACGTGACCTCGCAGATCCTCGAATACGCCGAGAGCGGTCGACTGGTCGAAGGGCCGCGCAGTGAGGACGACGATCGCCTCGGCACGATCGGCCTCGTCGTCGTCGCCGCGCTGGTACTCGGCGCCGGTCTCAGCCTGGCGGTCAGCGGCGCGCTCGGTGAGGGCGACCAGACCGTCATGCTCGTCAGCATCATGTGTGCGCTCGGCTCACTGGCCATCCTCGTCCCGTCGATCCGGCTGCTGCGCCAGGCGCCGCCGACTCCGCCGGTGCGGGTTCGCCCGGCCGCGGTCCTCCCGCCCGAACTGGTGCGCGTCGGCAACTGGATCCATCGAGACGGTGCGTGGCTGCGGGTCGAAGAGATCGGGCGCGACGGAGGCGGCCGGGTTCAGGCCCTGCTCAGCTCGGGCGACCTGGTGATCCTCGCCACACCCGTCACCATTGCCGGCGACGACTTCCGCCCGGTCAACGATCCGGTGGCGTCACTGCGCAGCTGAACCGCCCGCTTCGAGCGCTTCGATCGACATGTTGACCGCGCTCTTGTAGATCCCACGCGCCATCAGCGACGTGGCGACGCTGCGGCGGGCGCCATAGACCTCCGTGCGGATCTCGTGGACCTCCCGATTGCCGGGTTCGGCCATCGTCGCCATCTCCACGAGATGGGCGGCGACGGCGAGGTCGCCCGATTCCACGAGCTCGAGTGCCCGCCGGGCGAGGGCGGTCGCCCCGCCGGCCAGAGCGGCGACCTCGGCCCCGAGCGCAGCCTTGGGCGCAGGGTGCAATGTCGACGGGTCACCGTCCCACCATCCCCCGTAGAGCCGATAGATGTTGCGCACCACGAACTCGGGCTCGTCGTAGGTCGGGGCGAGATACGGCAGCTCCCGATAGCGGTCGGGCAGCCGCACCGTGTTGACGATGGTGTCGAGCGTGGCGCCCTGGTTCATCAGGGTCACCGTCTCCTCGACCAGGTACTCGAGCGCGCCTGCCGCGTCGCCCAGCACCCGGGCAACCCGGTCGGCACCCTCGACCGGCAGGCCGTGGGCCGGCAGCATTAACTCCGGACCCTTCGCCATCATGTCGCGCAGGGCCGTCGCCCAGTCGCCGGCGAACCGCTGCACCTTCTGCGGGTTGCCGGCGTTGGGGAAGTTCCACATGAACAGGTCGCCCACGTAGACCGCCTTGCGAGCGGGGTCCCAGAGCCAGGTGTGGTCGTCGGTCTCGCCGTTGGCGTGATGGAGCTCGAAGTGTGTGTCGCCGATCGTCAGCTCCATCCCGTCGTCGTGCGTGATGGTCGGCTCGGCCACGTCGTCGGGGAGATAGCGCCAGTCGCCCACGCCCATGAAGTTCGGGTCGAGCTTCGTCCCGCCGAACTGGCGCGAGTTGATCGCCAGGTTCCAGCCCGCGGTGTCGCGATAGCGCCGGAACCGATCGTGCACCGCCTCGTGGGCGACGACATCGGGCACCGCATGCCCGCGCTGCACCGCGTCGGCGAAGATCGCCGGGCTGCCGCCGACATGGTCGGCATGGCCGTGGGTGTACACGATCGTGTGAACCCGATCCTCGCGCCACGCCCGGATCGCATCGATGCAGCGCGTCCCCGACAGCGACCCGCTCGCATCGACGAGGACCAGTCCGTCGCCGGTGTCGACGCTCCAGATGTGACTGAACGCCTCGACGACCGACACGCCGTCGGCGATCTCGGAGAGCTCGAAAGTGATGCGGTTCATCGGCTCGTCGGCCACGCCGCGGTCGATGATCCTCGAGGACAGTTCGATCAGTTCGGACACGCGTGCTCCCGGCTCTCGG
Organism: Acidimicrobiales bacterium; assembly: GCA_041394245.1. Lineage (NCBI taxonomy): Bacteria > Bacillati > Actinomycetota > Acidimicrobiia > Acidimicrobiales > Acidimicrobiales bacterium. The sequence goes on along the minus strand of JAWKIR010000003.1, from coordinate 728,366 downwards.
TGAGCGCACGGTACCGTCCCGTTGATGACGACGCCGCTACCTCCCGACGGGGCAACCGTCCACGACGGTGTCGAGGGCTGGACGATCGACGGCCGTTCCGACGACCCCGCGATCCTCGATGCCGCGACCGCCCTCCTCGACGGTGAACTCCCCGACCCCCGATTCGTCTCGAGCGACTACCTGCGCTGGGCCTACCGGGAGAACCCGCTCGGACGAGCGTGGGAACGGCACCAGCAGGTGGCCGACGGCCCGACCACGAAGCTCGTCGCCCACTACGCCAACATGCCCCGCCGCTACCGCGGTCCGGGCGGTGAGCACACCGACGGGGCGTGGTCGCTCAATGCCGTCGTCCACCACGACCACCAGCGGGCCCGCCACTTCACCCGCATCGGGCTCGAGATCTACGAGGAGGCCGCGGCCGACGGGCGCTCGTTCGTCGTCGGCGTCACCAACGAGAAGTCGACGGGTGCTGTCGTGAAATACATGGGATGGCGCCTCGTCGGTCCACTCCCCGTTCGAGTGGTGCAACCGCTCGGACGGGGCCGACGACGCATGACCCACGCCGAGATCGACGCCAACTGGCTCGACTCGCCGGCCTTCGAGGAGTTCGCCGCCACGGTCGATCGACATCGGGTCACCGGCTGGGCCACCGACTACACGCCCGAGGTCCTGCGCTGGCGACTCGCCTGCCCCGAGACCCGCTACTTCGTGCACCAGGCCGACGACGTCGCACTCATCACCACGGTTTCGCACCTCGGGCCGATCCCGGCGTGCGTCGTGCTCAAGGTGTTCCCCATGGCCGGCGGCAACGCCGCCATCGACGCCACCCGGGCCATCCGCACCGCCACCCGGTTCCACCGCGCCGGCTTCGCCGTCTACGCCGGGTTCAACGCATCGGTCGCTGTGCGCGGCATCCGACCGCCGCGCCGACTCCAACCGTCACCGTTGAACCTGATCATCCGCCACCTCGACACCGAGGTCGACCAGGACGCGATCGTCCTCGACACCTTCGAGTTCCTCGACATGGACGCCTACTGAGGCGTCGGTGACATGGACGCCTACTGAGCGGGCCCGGGGAGGCTCAGGCTCAGAAGGTCAGGACGGCGAGACTGGCGTAGCCGAAGTTGAAGGCGTCGACGTCGTCGGCGGCGTCGGTCGCCTCGCTGAGACAGTCCGAAGCCAGCGCGTCCCGTCCGGCGAAGTCGGTTGCCGTCGGGACCTCGAGCACGCCACGGACCTCGCCCTCGGCGCAGCTCGGGATGTTGAGGCTCTCCACGAAGGCCGCAGGGTCGTCGCGCAGCGCCTCGATGTTGTCGTCGAGCCAGTCGGACACGGCCGCGGCCCCGGCCGGGAAGTCGACCGGCTCGCCGAGACCCGAGCTCGCGGCCAGGGCCGGGTAGCCGGCGCGGGCGCCGGTCCGGGCAGCACCGACGGTGCCCGAGAGCTCGCTGAACGGTCCGATGTTGGCGCCCTCGTTGATGCCGCTGATGACGAGGTCGGGTTCGATCCCCATGACGTCGAGGGCGTGGATGACGGCGTCGGCCGGGAATCCGCTCACGGCGACTGCCGGGTAGCCACTGGCGGTCGTCGCCTCGACGGCGGTGACCTCACCGTCTTCGGTGGTGGTGTCGGAGCTGCCACTGCGGTTGCCGTCGGGGGCGACGACCACGACCTCGACATCGCCCCGAGCGATCAACATCTCCACCACGGCGTCGATGCCGGGTGCGTCGACACCGTCGTCGTTGCTCACCAGCACGAGCAGCGGCTCGGGAGCGGCGGTGGTCGTGGTGGTCGGTGCTGCGGTGGTCGTCGTGGTCGCCGGCGCCTCCGGAACGGTTGTGGAGGTGACCCCCTCGGTGGTGGTCGTGGACTCGATGGCCGGATCGGCGGTGGACCCGCCGTCGTCACCACACGACGCCGCAACGAGGACCAGGGTGAGTGTGAGCAGGAGGGCGGAGCACGAACGGCGCATGCGGGGACCCTAGTTCGGAGCGACGGAAGGCAGTAGCTTCAAGGACCATGCCGACGCGGCGGCGCTTCCTCATGGTCCTGGCCTCGCTGTGGTTGAGCGCGGCCTCGTGCACAGACGACCCCTCGCCGGCGCTGTCCGACCAGTTGTCGTCGACTCCTCCGTCCCTGGTCCTGTCAACGACCACCACCAGGACCCCGACCACGACGTTGCCCGACTATCCGACGACCGATCCCACCACCACGACCGGTTCGCCTGACGGGTCGGCCTTCGTCGTCCCCAGACCGCCCGTCGACCTCCGGCCGTGCGCGCCGGCCACGGATCTCTTCGCTGTCCCGGGTTATCCAAGAGAACCGTCGCGCAGTCTCAGTGTCAACGTCCTCTTCGTGATCAACATCTCCGATAGCCCCTGTGGCCTGCAGGATCCGGGCTTCCTCATCCGCGGCGACACGGTGCCCATTGGCGGCCCCCTCGACTACGCGCCCGGGTCGCCGGTGCTCGACCGTGGTGAGCGTGCCGTCTTCATGGTCACCGCTCCGCGACCAGAAGGATCCTTCGACTCGACCTTGTACGACACTCTGACCTTCGGTCTCGGAGACGACTTCCCCCTCGACAGCGGCTTCGCCTCCGCCGTCGAAGGCGTGGCCTTCATCGGTCCGGTCGAGTGGTCCGGGCCACCCGAAAGCCCCGCGGTGTACGTCCCGGGTGACCCGACCAACGGGGCACCGATCGCCGACGACGACCCCGTGAGCGTCGCCGGAGTCGGGGCGTTCCGCGCCGGGATGTCGCCGCAGGAAGTAGCCGACGCCACGGGGAACGCATTTGTGGCGGTCGAATGGGGCGAAGCCAGCGGGGGCTGCGGCTATGGGTGGCTCTCTCCTGGGCTTGGGTTCACGATCTCATCCGCCAGCGAGTCGCTCGACACGGCATCGGTCGGCGCGGTCCTCATCGACGGGTCCCATCGCACGCCGTCGGGAATCGGGGTGGGTACCTCCGTCGACGAACTCCGCGATGCACTCGGCGACGACCGGCTCTCGACCCGCTTGAACGAGTACTCCGGGACCGAGGACTACCTCTTCACGCCGAGGGACCCGACCGAGCAGCACCTCGGCATGTTCTTCCGGATCGACCACGAGACACTCACGGTCACGAGCTACGAGGCCGGCCTGCAGACACAGCTGGGCCGCGGCGAGGGCTGCGCCTGAACACCGTTCAGACGTCGGCGCCGAATCCTCCCGCGAGATGGTCGACCGGGTTGCGCGAGACGATGCTCGGCGCCATGTCGACGAACTCTCGCCAGCGGCGGGCCATCGCGATCCACAGACGGGGGCCGCGCGCGCTGCGACGCAAGGGCAGGTAGCCGAGTTCCCAGATCATCACGAGTCCCCAGAACCCGAGGTCGCTCTGCACACCACCGGGCGCGAGCGACGTGTGGATTCGCATCGCGCCGTGGAGGAGTTGGACGACCCGGTCGCGGATCGCGTCGCGCAACACCGCCTCTGGGATCGTCGTGAGCCCGGAGGCATCAGCGGGCATGGACGCGGCGCGCCCGACCGACCGGGATCCGAACGAGACCCACCAGTAGGGCCGGTCGACATCGGAAGGCACGTGGAACACGAACGGGCGCGGGGCGAGCCGACGCCCGACGACCCGCGGGACCTCGCGAACGAACCGGCCGAAGTGGGCCTCGAAGTCGGCCCAATCGACGCGCACACCCTCCTCGGCCGCGGTCTGCGCCGCGATCTTCGGTGCGTACTTCTCGGTCAGCTCGGCCAGATGAGCGTCGCGATCGGTGTACCAGTCGAAGTCACTGCGTTCGAACCCTGTCTCGCTGTCCCACACGTCGCCGGGGGCCATCGTGATGACCTCGGTGCCTTCGATGCCGCCCCGGGCCGCGACGCCCTCGACCACCGCGCCGGGGGTGACCAGGTGCGCGTTGAGCGGGGCACTGTCGGGGTGCAGGAAGCCCACCATCGAACCGAACGGGATGGCAGAGCGAGGGCGAAGCCGACCCATGACCTCGTGGAAGTCGTCGATGTAGGTCTGTGCGGACACGAGAGCGAGCTGGGCCGGGTCCGCGCTGTCGTAGAGCACCGGATAGGACTGGGCGAACGAATGGCTCTTGCAGGCGAGCGTCGGGGTGCCGAAGTCGTGGACCAGCTGGTCCAACGCTCGTCCACGGATCTTGCAGTCGTTCACGTCGACGATGACGTGGTCGTCCTCGGCGATCACGAACGCGGTGTCGTCGAAGCCGTACTGGTACGAGGCGACCCGGACCCCCTGCCCGAGATCGAGCACCCGGCCGTGGATGAGCTCCTGCGGTCGTTCGAAGCCGAGGCTCACCACCTCGTCGGCCATCACGTCGACACCGAACCGCGGGATCAGCACCTTCGCCGAACGATCGAGCTTGCGCATCGACGGATAGTGGAAGTGATCGAAGTGGTGATGGGTCAGGTAGACGTAGTCGGGGGCGAGGAGCTCGGCGGTCGGCTCGGTGCTCGGCGGGAAGTGCCACCACGACCGCCAGTAGCACAAGCCGACCAGCCAGGGGTCGACAAGGATCGTTCCGGCGCGGGTCTCCGCCCGCAGACACGAGTGGCCGATCACTGTCACACGCATGAGTCGCCACCGTACGCCACAAGTACGATTCTTCGGTGCGCTGGGGTGAGAGAGTCCGACAGGTGATGCGGAGTCCCTTCGCCCTGCTCGTGGCCGCCGCCTTCGCGTTGGCCGTGCTGGTGCGCTGGTGGGTCCTCGATCGCTGGTACACCGGCGTCGTCCCCCTCGTCGAGGTCGGCACGCTCAACGACAACCTCTACTACCACCTCTCGGCCAACCTCCTCGCCGAGGGCCACGGGTTCGCCAACCCGTTCGAGTACCAGGTCAACGACATCATCGTCCCGACCGCCGCCCACCCGCCCGGCTTCACCGTCTACCTGTCGATCTGGTCGTTCCTCGGCCTCGACACGGTGACCTGGCACCGCTTTGCCAGCGGGGTCGTCTCCGCCTCGGTTGTGCTGCCGGTCGGGTTGCTGGTGCGGCGCTACGTCGACCTACGGGCCGCGGCGATCGCGATGCTCGCCGTCGCCCTCTACCCCCCGCTGTGGATGAACGACGCCCTGATCCTCTCGGAGTCGCTCTACATCCCACTCGCGGCCTGGGCCCTCGTGTTCGCCCACCGGGCCTACGACGATCCGTCGGTGCGTCGCATCCTCGAGCTCACCGTGGTGCTCTCGCTCGGCTCACTCACCCGCAGCGAACCGTTCCTCATGTTCTTCCTGCTGCTCACGCCGCTGGTCATGTTCCATCCCCGCCTCGCGTGGCCCGACCGGTTCCGGCGCACGGCCATGGCGGCCGGGCTCGCGATGGTGCTGCTCGCTCCGTGGGTGGGCCGCAACCTGGCCACGTTCGAGGAGCCCACGTATCTCGCCGTCGGACCCGGCTACGTCCTCGAGCTCGGCAACTGCGACGAGACCTACTCGGGCCCCTACCTCGGCTACTGGTCGGCAGGGTGCGACGACGGATCCACCTGGCCCGAGGGCGCCGACGAGTCCGAGATCGGCGCGGCCAAGTACGCGAAGGCCAGCGCCTACATCGGCGACCACCTCGACCAGCAACCCAAGGTCGTCGCCGCCCGGGTGGGCCGGATCCTCGGCCTCTACCGCCCGCTCCAGGGCATCGACTTCGACGTCTTCTTCGAGCGGCGGGTGCGGTCCCACGCGACGGTCGGCCTGTGGGCCCACTACGCGGCGATGATCGGCGCGGTCGCCGGCGCCCTGGTGTGGCGCCGGACGACGACCCTGCTGCCGGTTGCGGCCGTCGCCGGCGTGTCGATCCTCACCGCGGCGATGACGTTCGGGATCTCGCGCTATCGCGTCGGCGCGGACCTGGTGTTCGCGGTGCTCGCCGCCGTCGCCGTGGCCGAACTGCTCGACCGCTACGGTCCTGCACGACGCAGTACCACTGTCGCACCGAAGGAGGTGGTCGACGCGTGAGCCCGCTCGACCGCATCCGCACGACACCGCGAGCCGCACGCCTCATCGTCGGCATCGCCGTGGCCGGCTGGGCGTTTCGGATCTGGACGGTGTTGGTCTACCGCCCGACCTGCGACATCCCGTCGCCGTTCTGCTACACGCTCGCCGGCGACGCAAAGTACGGCCATCTGCAGGCCAACGTCCTCGCCGAGACGGGCCGCTATCTCAACCCGCTCGAGTACTACGACAGCATCGAGCGCGGTGTCGCGACCGTGCGGCTCGAGTCGGCCGGAGACCCGCCTCTCTTCGCCGGCTATCTCGCCGGCTGGTCGAAGCTCGGCTTCGACGGCGTGACCGACCACAGGTTGGCCGCCACGTTCTGGGGCTTCGTGCTGGTGCTCGCGATCGGCCTGTTCACCCGGCGTCTCGCCGGCAACGTCGCCGGTGTCGTTGCCGCGGTGATCGCCGCGCTGCACCCGCTCATGTGGGTCAACGACATCATGTTGCTCTCCGAGGGCATGTACCAGCCCTTCGTGGTGCTGGTTTTCTGGGCCGGCTACGAGTGGATCCGCCGCCCGAGCCGCCGCAACATCGCCCTGGTCGGGGTGGCGATCGCACTCGCCGCGCTGGTACGGGCCGAGGCCACGAGTCTCTACGCGTTCCTGGTCATCCCCCTGATCTGGTGGGCCGCGACGCTCGACACCCGCGAGAAGCTCCGCCAGACCGTGCTGTGCGGGGTCGCCGGCCTGATCGTGCTGTCGCCATGGCTGATCTACAACAACATCCGCTTCGAAGACCGTCCGGTGACGCTCACGTCGGCATCGGGAACCGTGCTCATGGCCGGGGCCTGCGACGAAGCCTGGTCGGGACCGTCGCTCGGGTTCTGGGCCAACTGCTTCGGCGCACGTGGGCTCGAGGTCCTCCTCGAAGAGGAGCTGCCCGGCTCGTGGCGAACGGCCGACGATCCCGAACGCGTGATCTACGACGAGACCGTCCGCGACCGGTTCAACCGCGAACAGGCACTCGCGTACTACGTCGACAACTGGTATCGGTACCCGAAGGTCGCCCTGGCCCGTGTCGGTCGGTCACTCGAGGTCTTCCGCGTCGGCCACAGTCTGCAGATGAACTATCGCGTCGAAGGTCGGTGGGAAGAGCCGAGCACCGTCGGCCTCGGCATCTACTACGCGCTGGTCCCCTTCACCGTCATCGGCGCCCTTCTGCTGCGTCGACGAGGGCAACGGCTCACACCCCTGCTGGCCATGTGGCCGATGGTCATGTTCGCGTCGGCCGTGACCTTCGGGCTGACCCGCTACCGGGTGCCGATCGACGTCGCCATGATCGTGCTGGCGTCAGTCGCGCTGAGCTGGATCTTCCACCGACTCCGCGCCGAGGGCGTGTTCCGCGCAGCACGGCGAACGCCGGTCGAGCCATGAGTCCGGTCGTCTTCACCCTCGATCTGGAGGACCACCGGCCCGACGACTCGGCCGAGCTGCGCTTCCCGGCGGTGACCGACGAACTCCTCGACGATCTCGAGAAGTGGGGCGTCATCGGCACCGTCTTCGTCGTCGGCGAGGTCGTGCGCGACCACCCCGACCTCGTCGCCCGCGTCGCTGCCCGCGGCCACGAGCTCGGACTCCACGGCGCGACACACACCCCGTTGCCCGACGTCGGGGCCAACACCTTTCGCACCGCGACCGCCGAGGCGATGGACCGACTCGCGCAGGCCATCCAGGCGCCCGTCCAGGGCTTCCGGGCGCCCATCTTCTCGCTCGTTCCCGAGTCCGCCTGGGCACCCGAGATCCTCACCGAGCTCGGCTTCGTCTACAGCTCGAGCGTCCTGCCCGCCCGCAACCCGCTCTACGGATGGCCGGGCGCACCCGACGAGCCGTTCCGCTGGCCGAGCGGTCTGATCGAGATCCCGTCGCCCACCTTCGGTCTGGGTCCGGCGACGGTTCCGCTCCTGGGCGGTGTCTATCTCCGTGTTGCACCGGCGCCGCTCATCCGCTGGGCCGCGAAGCGCTCGCCGAGCCATGCGTGGCTCTACTCCCACCCCTACGATTTCGATCCCGACGAAGAACGGTGGCTCCTCCCCGAGGTCGGCCGGCTCGGCAGTCGCGTGATGTGGTGGGGCCGCAAGGGCATGAAGCAGAGGGTGCGCAGCGTCGTTGCCGGCACCGAACGCCGACTGATCGATGTCGTCCACGAACTGGGCGACCTACCGACCTTCACCCCGGAGTGCGTCACGTGAGCACCGAGATTCCCGAGTACGGGCAAGACGAGATGGCCCACCCGCTGCCCCGCACATCGATCGTCGATCGCATCCCGTGGCTCGTCGAGCAGTGCCGGGGCAAGCGGGTCATCCACGTCGGGTTCGCCGATGCGGGGTTCCGCGAGGAGCAGGGTCGGGCCGGGAGCTGGCTCCACGGCCACCTCGCCGAGGTCGCGACCTCGCTCGTCGGGCTCGACTTCGACGGGCCCGGAGTCCAGGCCGCCCTCGACGGCGGGTTCGTCGCCCATCTCGTCGACTGCACCGACCCCGATGCCGTCGCCGCTCTCGACCTCGAGCCGGCCGACGTCGTCCTCGCCGGCGAGGTGATCGAGCATCTCGGCGCACCCGGTCCGTTCCTCGAGGCGATGGCCCTGCTCTGTGCCCCGGGCGGCACCCTGATCGTCACCACACCCAACGCCTACGGCCTCGTCAACGTCGTCGCCAACATCACCCGCCGGGTCGAGGTCAACCATCCCGACCATGTGGTGATGTTCACGTGGCGGACCCTCACCCAGCTCATGCAGCGCGAGGGATGGACACCGACGGGGAGCGTCACCTACGTCCCGACGGTGCGCGATCGCGGTCAACGATCGCGACTCGAAGCGGTCGCCGTGCGCTCGGTGCTCGGGCTCGAACGCATGCTCGGCCGCCTCGGCCGCCCCTACAGCGCCGACGGCCTCATCGTCACCGCCCGCCGCGCCACATGATCCGAGAAAGTACAGGTGTCTGACCCCACATACCTTCTGGGGTCAGACACCCGTACCTTCTTCGGAGGCGGCGAGGTCGAGGCGGGCACGGAGGAGGGCGAACTCCTCGGCGAGGTCCTGGGTCCGGGCCTCGTTGCGTGACAGCTCGTAGGTCAGGTGCACGGTGGTGGCGAACAGCAGCGAGACCGCCGCGAGCAGGATCGTGTTGGACGGGGTTTCGATGCCGAGCATGTCGGACACCGACTCGACGATGCTCGGGACCGCGGCGATCGGCAGCAGCGCCACGGCGACCAACGACCACAACAGCGCGTACTTGCTCTTCAACACCCGCTGACGCACCAGCGAGTAGATGAACAGGACCGTCAGGACGAGGACGCTGGCGAAGACGAGGTGCGCGGTGGTCGACATGTCCCGAGGCTAGCCAGCCAGTGGATGCCGATCGCCGCTGCGACCACGAACGTCACCTCGGCCGGGGCCCGAAAGCGCGGGATGCCATAGAAGAGCACGGCAACGAGCGACACGTGCACCAGCATCGCGACGAGGATCCAACGTCCCCACGTTCGACCGAGCCGCCACAACCCGATACCGACCAGCGGTGCGAGAAGGTACAACGCCCCGATCGAGAGGTGCGACGCCCAGAGCTCGCGACCTTCCTGCGTGTTGAGCTGCGCCGTCGCCAGCGGACGGTAGACGCTCCACATCCGGCCCAGGCGCGCCGCCATCACCCGGGGCTGATCGCCCAGATGTTCGCCGATGTAGTCGATCGCCTGGTCGCGAGCGACACGCGAATCGACACTCGGGTCGGTGTCGTCGAACCGCCCGGTGGCATCGAGGAACTCGCCCGGCGCCAGCCAGAAGCCGAGACCCCCGCCGGAGTAGACGGCATCGTTGTTCGCTCCCACCAGCACGAGACCGTCGCCGTGCGACAGCAGCACGGGTTCCTCGAACCGCACCAGGTTCGGTACCACCCAAGGCGCCAGGACGACGATGGTGGCCACCCCCGTGAGCACCGCCCGTCCGATGCGGTCGCGCCAGCCGGGATGCGAGATCCACATGAGCGGGGCGACCACGAGCGGCAGCAGGAGGAGCGACTCGGCCCGGGCGAGGGCGGCGAACGCGATCCAGGCGCCCAATCCCACCGCGAGCCGCAGCGACGGTGTCTCCCGATAGCGGGCCGCCCAGTAGAGCGCCCCCGTGATGCACAGCACGGTGAGCGACTCCGCCATCACGAGGCCGTCGTTGATCCACAACCCGGGGTACACCGCGGCGATGACGGCGGCGACGACGCCCACCTCTCGACCCGCGAGCTTCCGGGCGAGCAGACCCACCAGCACGATCACCGCCGCACCGACGCCACACATGATGAGACGCTGCGCGAAGAGGTGGTCGCCTCGACCACCGGGTAGGAACGACGCGGGCGCGGCAACGATCGTCGTGAGGGGTGGGTGATCGGCCGCATGGGCGGCCGGGTCGGTCGGCGCCGCGAGCCCGACCTTGACGGCGATGTCCTGCCACGGCGTGACGAACCCCTCGCCCCTGGCCAACGCGTCGGCCGCCCGAGAGTAGAAGAACTGATCGCCCGGGAAGATGTCGGTGGTCGCCAACGTCTGGTCGTGTTTGGCGAAGGCCACATACGCGACCCGGCCCACGAAGCCCGCGCCCGCGATCACCCCGAGCTGGGCCCGAAACGAGGCGGCGATCCATCGGTGGCGCGCCCGGATCACGACGGATTCCAACGGAGTCGGATCGAGCACCGGGCGGCGCACGAGCCCTTGGTGGCGCTGCCCCCACGCTTCGACCACGTAGTAGCTGAGCACCGAAACGACCATCGTCGGCACCATGGCGATGACGAGATAGCTCCAGAAGTCGGTTCCGGCGTAGTCCCACAGCGCGGTCTCGCGGACGGCCCCGAACCGGTCGGCCAGCGGCTCCCACGGATGAACGACGAAGACCATGTGCCAGAGGTAGATGGAGTACGAGATCGTGCCGAGCCACTCCATCGGGCCGCTCCGCACGAACGACCGCACGAGCGACCGGCGGGACGACCCGAAGATCAGGGGGAAGAGGAGGCAGAAGCCGATCGCGCCGTAGACCGCCTGACGGCCGATCTCGCGCGGCCACGACGCGTCCTCGACGCCGAGGGCGAGACCCATGTGTTGGGAGACGATCTGGAAGAGCACCGCAGCTGCGATCCACCACATCCCGGCGGGACCGGCCCACCGCTCGAGACGGTCGCGCAGCGGCTCGCCGTCGGCGAACCCGACCCGGGCGACCGCCAACCCCATGCCGATGGCGAAGTAGTCGAGCGTGCCGGGCAGCCACAGGACCTGTGAGGGAGTCCACCGAGTGTCGAGGCTGAGCACCCAGATCCGGAAGAAGACCGACAGGAAATAGCACAGCGCGATGAAGACGAGCAGAGCGTTGCGTCGCGCCGCCCGGTCACGGTCGCGCAACCAGGGGCGCAGGAAGCGGGCCATCAGTGGGAGCGCGGCATAGAAGCTGATCTCGGTCGCGAGACTCCACGCCTGCGGCATCGGGCCGATCGAGTGCGTCGGCCAATGGATGTGGATCAGGAGGTAGGTCGTGACCGCACCGGTCACGTCGGCGAATCCTTCGCTGGTCAACAGCACGATCGCCGTGAGCGCGACCCAGAACGCCGGATAGATGCGAAGCGCTCGGCGCCACAGGTGCTCGAGGGCGGGCCGCAGTGCAGTGTCGTCGAGCACCGACACGGCAATCGGGCGGAAGAGCAGGAAGCCCGAGAGCGCGAAGAAGACCGGCACACCGATGTCGAGCCGGCCGAGATAGCCGCCCCACGTCTCGTGGCGGTAGGTGGCCGCCGACTGGAACCCGACGTGGTGCACGACGATCGCGAGCGCGGCGATCGCCCGCAGGCCGTCGAGTCCCCGGACGCGGCCGACGTCGACGGAACCAGGTGCGTTGGTGGCGGCGCCCATCAGCCGCAGAGTCTACGGCTCGTCGCGTGACGGGCTGTCAGCGATGCACGTTCCAGGCCAGTACGCCCTCGTGATCGAGGGCCGGACCGCTCTCGATCTGGCGGCGGATGCGCTCCGGCGGGCCGGGTCGTGCGAACAGGAAGCCCTGCGCGAAGTCGCACCCGAGGCTCCGGAGCAGCTCCAGGGTCGCAGTGTCCTCCACCCCTTCGGCCACGACCCGGTGACCGAGGTTGTGGGCGAGGTCGATGATGGACCGGGCGATGATGTAGTCGTTCTCGCGGTCGAGCATGCCCGAGACGAACGACTGGTCGATCTTGATCTCGTGGATCGGGAGCTTGCGCAGATGGGTCAACGACGAGAAGCCGGTGCCGAAGTCGTCGATGGAGATGCGGACACCCTGCTCGTGGAAGGCCTCGAGCACGTCGACGATCGCCCGGTGGTCCTCCATGATCTCGCGCTCGGTGATCTCGAGGATGAGCCGCTCGGCGGCGACACCGGCCGACTCGAGTCGATCGGCGACCGCTTGCGGCAGGTTCCGGTCGTACAGGTTGCGCACCGGCACGTTGACCGCGACCCGCTGGCCCGGCCAGTCCCGGATCGTCTCGAGCGCGTGATCGAGCACCGCGAACGTGAGGTCGCCGACCAGGCCCGAAACCTCACACAACTCGATGAACTGGTTGGGGCCGAGGAGACCGAGCCGCGGATGCTCCCAGCGGGCCAGTGCTTCCATCTCTCGCACCGTTCCGGTGCGCAGGTCGACCTTCGGCTGGAACCAGACGCGGAGCCCGCCGTCGAGGAGATGGCGAAGCTCACCCATCAGGGTGAGGCGGTCGAGTGAGTGTCGGTCGTCGTCTCTGGCGTAGAGCCGGTACGGCACCCCCGAGCGCTTCGAGTCGTACATCGCGATGTCGGCCCGTTGGAGGAGGACCTCGGCGTCGGTGCCGTGCGTCGGCGCGATCACCCCACCGATCGAGGCGGTGACTTCGACGCCGATGCCACCGAGTCGCACCGGTTGCTTGACGGCGTCCGCGACCCTGTGCGCGACCTCGAACAGATCCGCCTCGGTCGCACCGCCGATGACGACGGCGAACTCGTCACCGCCGAGTCGGGCAACGGTGTCGACCTCGCGCATGAGGTTGCTCAGCCGACTCCCGATCGTCGTGAGGAGTTCGTCGCCGTGGCCGTGGCCCAGCGTGTCGTTGATCTCCTTGAACTGGTTGAGATCCAACAGGAGCAGCCCGACGCTGGTGCCATCGCGCTGTAGGACCGCCAGTGCCTGGGTGAGCCGATCGAAGAGCAGGGAGCGATTCGGCAACCCGGTCAGGTGGTCGTGGAACGCCTGATGACGGATCAGCTCCGTCGCTCGCCTCCGATCGGTGACGTCGGTGAACTGCACGCCGATGGCACCGTCGGGAAGTGCGACCATCTCGTAGTCGAAGGTGCGAATGCCCTCGGGGGTCGCAATGTCGACGTCGTCACGATCGGCCACGCGTCCGGTCAGATGGACGTCGTCGAGATCGGCGCGAATCGTCACCGGCAGCCACGGCGCGATCCCGGTCAGGGTTCTCCCCACCGCATCGGCAGCACCGATCCCGGCGAGTGCGGCGAAGGCAGGGTTGACCTGCAACACCGCAGGTTCCTCTTCGGGTGTCGACCTCGGCGCGAGAACCAGCAGTGGCTCGGCCTGGTGGGCGACCACCGCGGCCAGCCGGTCGACTTCTTCACGAGCGGCGGCTTCTTCGGCGATGTCGAGGATCACGCCCCGGAGATAGCGACGATCGGCGACTTCGACCGACCGCACGACCTCTCGCACCCGAAGTGACGAACCGTCCGCACAACGCAGGCGGACCTCACGAACCGCCGGCCCATCGATGGCAGCGAGATCGGCGACATACCGGTGGAGGTCCGCAGGGTGAACCCGCTGCGCGACCGGCAGGCTTCGCCAGTCGGTGACCGCGAATCCCAGGAGGTCCTCGACGCGGCCGACGGCCCGCGTGAGATCGAAGGTCGCCATCTCCGCTTCCCACACGATGACCGGCAGCGAATCGACCAGGTCGGCCACCCGCAGGAGACTGTCGCGACCTTCGCCCAGGATCTTCAGGTTGTTGGAGTTCATCGACGCGGTGGTGGCGACCATCACCGCAATGGCGTAGACGCCGCCCGGCGGGTGGGCGATGAACGCTGCGATGGACATGCCGCCGCACCCGATCCCGCACAGGATCCAACTCGCACGGGGCGACACCAACCAGCCGATGGTGACCGCGGAGACCATCGGCACCAGCAGCGCGACCCACGCCGCGGGGTCCGACGCGCTGACATAGCTGATGAGGAGCAGATCGAATGCCCCCAGCATCGCGGCCTGGTGCCGCCGGTCGGCGACGAGCAGGACGGCGACCATCCCGAGCAGATAGATGGCCGACGCCACCATCACGTGCCCGGCCGGCCGCGAGAGAACCAGACCGGCCACGACCAACGGGCCCATCACGAAATGGGCGACGCGGATCAGTTCCAACGTGCGGTCACGAACCGCCGTCTTGTCGTGCGTCCACTGCTCGATCAGCGCGTCGACGTCGGACGTCGAATCAGCCGGGTGTCCCCGGAGCATCGCGCTGAACAATGGCCGTCAGCTCTGCTCAGGCCGCAGCAACCAGTCGCGACTCGGATCGGGGGCGTCGTCGCCGTCGAGGAACTGCCGGAACGCCTGATCGTCGATGTCCTCGGTCTCGAGCGCCTCGGCCAGGGTGTCCGGCCGGGTCTGCTCGATGAGACGGGGGCCGAGCGATCCGAAGAGACCGACGTCATCGGTCTCTTCGTCGGTCTCGTCATCGGCGGCGAGGTCGTCGAAACCGACGACGGTGGTTTCCCGCGAACGGATCCGTGAGAACAGGCCGCCGCTGGGGCGCTTCTCCTCGGACACGGTCTCGTCGGACACGGTCTCGATCACCGGCACGCCACCGAAGACGGAGAGCGGGCCCACGGGTACCTCATCGACGGCGGTCTCGGGTACGTCCACGATTCGGTCCTCTTCGGGGATGGCGCCTTCGAGCATCTCGAGCCAGGGATCGGTCACCGCTGCGACCGGTTCCTCGGCGACGGGCGCCGGGGTGTCGAGGGGATCGTCGTCGGCATCGAAGCCCGAGTGCTCGTGCTCGCCCTCGCCGTCACCCTCACCCTCACCCTCACCCAGAACCTTGAGGTCGCCGGCGGGAAGCTCGGTGTGCATGAACGACACCATCGAGTTCGCGAGCTCCTCCACGCGGCGTCGCAGCGACTCGTGGTAGCCGTCGAGGGCGGCGCGTTCTTCGTCGAGCGCGAGACGAATCTCTGCAACGGCTTCGACTTCCAGGGCGATCTTCTCGCGTTCCGCGGCGACGATCGCCTCGGCTTCGCGTTCGGCTTCCGCGGTGATGGCGGCGGCCTTCTCGGTCGCCTCCTCGACCGCCTCCTGGGCACGGTCGGCGTCGGCGAGCAGCTGCTCGGCCATGGCCTCGGCTTCGGCGGCAACGCGAGTCGCCTCGTCGCGGCGGGCCTCGGCCTCGGCGCTGATCTCCTCGACGATCTCGTCGGCCTCGCGGCGAGCGTCGGCGACGGCACGGTCGACGGTCTCGGCCGCCATCGTCAGGAATCGCGAGGTGACCGCGGTCGGGTCATCGCCCCGCAGCGTCTCGAGTTCGGCCTTCAGTCGAGCGACCTCCAGCTCGAGCTCCTGTTCGCGAGCAGTCGGTGCCGAGGTCGATTCGTGATGCTCCGTCATGCGTGGTCCTCTGGGGTGCGAGTGGTCCGCGAGCGCGGCTCCACCAGCACAATCGGCCTCCGTCGGGCGGTCTTGAGGTCTGGGGACCAGGGTCGTCGGGCCGATCGCAGGCCGCCCCTAGCCTTCTGACCCGTGGCGCAGTCCGACGATGACCTCATCTGGTACGCCGCCTACGGCTCGAACTGCCTGGCGGCCCGATTCGAGGCCTACCTGACGGGCGGCCGCGCCCGCGGGGCGACACGATCCGAACCCGGAGCACGCGATCCCCGGCCGCCGCGGGACAGCGAGGCCTGCTGGTTCCCCACGGGGGTCCGCTTCCTCGGCGACAGCGCGAAGTGGGGAGGTGGTGGCGTCGCATTCCTCGATCACGACGGAGGTGTCCCCGCCCCCGGGCGGCGCTACCTGATCACCAAGGGGCAGTTCGACGACGTCGTCGCCCAGGAGAACCGGCGCGCGTCGGCACCGATTCAGGTCGACTCGCTGACCCCGGGAATGGTGACAGCGCTCGGCGGCGGTGCCTACGGCGGGGTCCTCCGCCTCGAATCGGCGCACGACATCCCTGTCGTGACGTTCACGTCGTCTGCTCCGCTGACGGATCGACGCACCAACCCGCCCTCGGCTGCCTATGTCGGCACGATCCTGCGGGGGCTGCTGGAGGTGCACAGCAGCCCCGTCGACGAGATCGTCGACGCGCTGCTGGCCGCGCCCGGCGTCGCCGAGGGGTGGACGGCCTCCGAGCTGGCCGAACTCGCCCGGAAATAGGTCGATCGACTCATGCCCCGCGGGGGACGCGCTTCCTAGCGTGACCATTGCGGGTGCGGCCCACCCGACCGAGGCGAACGTGACGACGAACCATGTCGTCGACGGCAGCGCGGTGGAGGAAGACGCGGAGGAGAACGTGGTGGAGAAGCGGGATCAGACGAACGAACCCTTGGCTCATCGGCTGCGCAATGCCGCGATCGAACGCACGACGACCGACGCGGAACGGGTCGATGACTTCGTACTCGACAAGGACGGCGTCCTCGATCTCCGCGAGTTCGAACGCGACACACTCGGCGCGTCAGTGGCCGATCCGGCCAAGGCACTGGCGACCATCAGGGGCCAGCTCGGCGACGCCCACGAGGTGTCGGACCTCTACGACGAGTCGGAGCCGGAACCCTCCCGCTGGCCGTTCGGTCGTCGATCCCGCCACACGCTCGTCGCGGAGGTCGCTCCGACGGTTCGGCAGGCGCAGGTCGCCCCCCCGGAACCCGCTCCGGCCACGCGGCGGCCCCTGAGCCGGCTCTCGATGGTGCCGCTCACGAGCGAGGCCCCGACGACATCGGACGTACCCGATGACGCGACCGTCCCCGACACGGGCGTGTTCGAGTCGGCGTCGATCCGCAACCCGACCGGACCGGAGATCGACCTGCGCGACGAAGGCCGCCCCACCGCGACCTGCCCGAAGTGCATGGGCCTCGCCCATCGCGACCTCTTCGACCGTTTCAGCCAGACCGAGTTCTACAGCTGCGACAACTGCATGCACATGTGGCAGCAGGAGGCGGCGGGCTGAGACTCAGCCCCCGAAGACCGCCAGCCACTGCTCCCGGCTCTTCGGCCGGAACACCATGTTGCGTTCGCGGGTGATGCCCATCGTCGCCGACGACTCGATCGAGTACTGGTGGCCTGGATAGAGCACCGCCTCGTCGGGGACCCGCGCGAGCCGCTGGGTGAGGCTCTCGTACATCTCGGCGGGATCAGCGCCCGGTAGGTCGGTGCGGCCACACCCGTCGAGGAAGAGGGTGTCGCCGGCGACGAGGCGACCGTCGACCAGGAAGCACTGACTCCCCGGCGTGTGTCCCGGCGTGTGGATCAGCTCGATCTCCACGGCTCCCACCGACACCTTGTCGCCGCTGCGGTGCCGGACGAGGGCGGCGTCGGACAGCCCGGTCACCTTCTGGACGAACTCGGCCTCGGCCGCTTGCACGTGGATCGGAACCTCGACCCGTTCCATCAACTCGGCGACACCTTCGAGCTTCATGCCCATCATGGAGCCGCCGACGTGATCGGGGTGGTAGTGGGTGGCGAGCACGCCCGCGCACCGCATGCCGTCGGCCTCGATGGTGTCGACGAGACCGTTGACGTCGTAGGCCGGATCGACGAGGAGCGCCTCGCCGGTCTCCCGGTCACCGATCGCGTAGACGAAATTGACCATCTGGGCGGCCATCGGATCGCCGGTGGCGAAGTCGCGGCCCGAGAGCAGCTGACGGAAGTAGAAGCGGTTGCTCATCCGGCCAATCTAGATCGACTGCGAAAGAAGGCCGACAGGTGGCGTCGATAGGTCCGGTCGTACTCGTCGTAGCTCCGGCGCAGTGCCGTGGCCGGCCACTCGGGCGGGTGGAGCTCGACCGGGAGCAAGGGATCGGCCACGAGGTGTCGCAGCGAGTGGGCGGCGACCGCGAAGCCGTCGGCCAACGATCCGGGACTCCCGGCATCGAGCCGGTCGCTCATCGCCGACATGCGCCGAATGTGTTTGCGCGCCTCGGTTGCCCACGGCTCGAGATCGAAGAGCTCGACGACGAGCGCAGCGGGGTCGCCGGCCGGGGTCGCCAGGTAGCGTTCGGTCTGGGTCGCGACCACTTCGCGAGCCGACGGAAGTCGCTCGGGATCGAGGTTGTCGGGGCGCAGCCACACCCCTTCACGCCGTTCCCGGAGGCCCAGGTGTGCGGCTGCCTGCCGCAAACCGGCCCGCTCGCCTGCATCTCGTGCGCCGCCCAGCACGACGTGGACCTCCCAGGCACCCGACCAGGGGCGCACGCGGGGCGCGAGCCCGGCCTCCTGGCGGACTTGGCGCTCGAGCAACGGGCCGGCGAGCACGTAGTGCCCGTCGGTCTCCCGGTGCAGTTCGCCCCGATCGACCATACGGCTGAGCGCCACCCGCGTCGTGCCCGGATTGACACCGAACTCCTCCGCGAAGGCCACGAGCAACCGGCCGGGGAGCCGCGGCGGGATCGTTCCGAGCAGGGTGGACGCAACGATGCTGCGCGCGGAGAGGTCGGCCACGAAGGTCAGTCGTCCGGTCGGGTGAGAGTCCGCCAGAAGGCCCAGTAGCCGCGATGGGTGATCGCATCGGTGACATAGCCGTCCTCCTCGAGCGCCTGCTGGAGCTTCGGGAGGTTGGCCATCGGGATGCCCGAGTCGACATGGTGGGCGAGGTGGTAGCCGATGGACTGCGACAAGAACACGTGTTTCGAGAGGAACCCCTGGCGGATGTGGTGGGTGGTCAGGCGGCGGTCGTCGGAGCGGGTCATCCCCGCGTGCTCGGCCAGTGCGCGGAGGCGGTTGGCGACTCGCCAGTAGGTGAGCCAGGGCAGCAGCCAGAGGAACAGGAACAGCCAAGGGTGACCGAGGACGGCGAAGACCACGAAGACGAGTGCCTGCCCGCCCAGGAAGCGCAACGCCCGCACCCGTCGTCCCTTGCGGGCGAGGCCCACGAGCGATGGTTTGACGTTCTTCCATCCCGACACGCCGAGCGCGTCGCGCAGCAGTTTCCGCCGCAGCGATGCCCGTGGGATCGGGTAGCGGGCGTAGAGGGCGAAGTCGGGCTCACGCTCGCCGAACTCGTCGCGATGGTGTTGGGAGTGGGCGAGTCGGTAGTTGGCCTCACCGGTCCCGAACGCGATCCACCCGATCAGCTTCTCGCCGACGAGGTCGTTGAGTCGCCGGTTGCTGAAGAGCAACCGGTGGGCGGCCTCGTGGAACAGGGTCAGGGCCCGCTGGAAGTACGCCCCCATCACGAAGAAGGCGATCACCCACGCCACCGGATGGTCGAGCGCCACCGCGGCGCCGATCGCGACGAATGGATAGACGAGCGCGACCGCCACGAGGAACGCGTTGCGCACATTCGGGATCCGGCGGAGTTCGGCCCGGAACTCGGGTCGGGGTCGGCCGTCGGGCCGGAGCCGGTCGGATCCCTCGAAGGGGCTGACCCGGTCGACGGGCGCGAGACCGCCGGTGAAGGCCGCCACCAGTTCGTCGTGCGACATGGTCGTCGTCATGGCTCCATCCTAGCCACGGAACATTACAAACAGAGCAACACGTGTCGTCTATTGTGTAATACACGGGAGGCTCGCTCCGTCGGCTCTATCCTCCGTGGTCGTGAACGCTTCCACCTCCTCGACGCCGACGATCGCCTACCTGGGCCCGGTCGGAACGTTCACCGAGCAGGCGCTACTCAGCGAGCCCGACCTGGCCGCGCTGGATCTCGTGCGGTTCGGCAGCATCGTCGAGGTCCTCCGTGCGGTCGAGAGTGCGGCGGTCGACTACGGCTTCGCCGCGATCGAGAACATGATCGAAGGAGCGGTCAACGCAACCATCGACACGCTCGCGTTCGACGCCGATCTGCTGATCCAGCGCGAGGTGGTCATGAACGTGAACCTCAACCTCCTCGTGAATCCCGGCGTCGGTCTCGACGACATCACCCACGTCCGCTCGATGCCCGTCGCCTATGCCCAGTGCCGGCGCTACCTCGCCGACACCCTGAGCAAGGCGGCCATCGAGGCGACCAACTCCACCGCCGACGCCGCCCGCGAGTTGTCGGAGTCCGGCCGCACCGACACGGCGGCGATCGCCCCGCAGCGTTCGGCCGAGGTCTACGGCCTCGAGATCCTGGCGGCCGACATCGAGGACCACCCCGAGAACCAGACCCGGTTCGTGCTGGTCAGCCGTGACGGGGTCACCCCACCGACCGGCCACGACAAGACCTCGATCGTCATCTACCAGCGAGCCGACGAGCCCGGGTCGCTGGTCGCCATCCTCTCGGAGTTCGCGGCCCGCAACATCAACCTGACCAAGCTCGAGAGCCGGCCGACCCGCAAGGGGCTCGGCGACTACTGCTTCCTCATCGACTGCGAAGGCCACATCGCCGACCAGGTCGTCGGCGACGCCCTGCGCAACATCCAGATGAAACACGGACGGGTGAAGTTCCTCGGGTCCTACCCGTCGGCCTACGGCACGGTCGAGGAGCAGGAGTCGGCCCGGGCGGGCGTCGCCGAGGCCGATCAATGGCTCGACGACCTCCGCCGGCAGATCCGCTGAGGGGTCACTCGGCGCGGGCGACGAAGCGGCCCTCGCACAACACCGGCACGAGATCGCTCACATGGGCCTGCGCCGCCAACGTCACGTCGTCGGGCCAGCCCCGATCGATGAGTTCACGACCCGAGTGACACTCGCGGAGTCGATCCAGCAAGTCGCCCTCGGCGTCGTGCCAGGCCGCCGCCGCAACCCGGGCTTCCGGGCTGAGATCGAGACGGTCGAACATCGACAGGACCGCCCCGGCGCCGAGCAGGTCCTCGACCGCCACCCGCAGCGGACCGGTGGATCCGTTCCAGCGCTCCCCCGCGGCGACGACACCGACGGTCAGGTCCTCGTCGGCGAACACGCTCCCGACCGCCGCGCCGTTGCGGACGCACGCGACGACGACCTCTGCGGCACCGGCCTCGACCGCCCCGAACGCGAGCGCCGCGCCGTTGGGCGAGGGCAGCACGATACGCGTCCCCGCGGGGACGTCGGCCATCGAGCTCGGCGACAGGGAGAACCGGGACGCACCGTCGCGCGGTCCCGCGAGCTCGGCCCCGACCGATTCGGCGTAGTCGGCCGCGGTACCGTCGTTCATCTTGTAGGGAAAGACCTCGGCACCCCGCCCGAGGGCGACGTCGACACAGGTCGTGAACGACAACACGTCGACGATCACGACGACGTCGACCTCGGGAGCGATGGTGCGGAGCCCCATCGGACCCCAATCGAAGCGAACCCGGAACTGCTCCGGGTCCGCGGGGTTCACGTCCAGCCGCCGTAGCGCGGGCGGGCCGACCACCAGCGGCCGGCGAAGCGCCAACGAGGCAGATCGTCGGGAGTGGTCGCCTCGTCGGGGCGGGGCCACAGCGCCTCGTAGGCGGCCAGGATCGCCGCCATCTCCTCGTCGGTCGGCGCCGGGGTGACGTCCATTACAGCGGCACGTTCCCGTGCTTGCGCTGCGGCATCTCCTCGCGCTTGCTCTCGAGCAAGCGGAGGCCCGCGACGATCTTGCGTCGCGTTTCCGACGGCTCGATCACGTCGGCGACATAGCCGCGTTCGGCGGCGATGTAGGGATTGGCCAGACGCTCGGTGTAGTCGTCGATGAGCTCGGCCCGGCGAGCGACCGGATCGGCCGCATCGGCCAACTCGCGGCGGTGGATGATCTCCACCGCGCCCTGCGAACCCATCACTGCGAGCTCCGCGGTCGGCCATGCGAACGCCAGGTCGGAACCGACCGACTTGGAGTCCATGACCACGTAGGCGCCGCCGTAGGCCTTGCGGGTGATGATCTGGATGCGGGGAACGGTCGCCTCGCAGTAGGCGTAGAGCAGCTTGGCGCCGTGACGGATGATGCCGCCGTACTCCTGGTCGACACCGGGGAGGAACCCCGGGACGTCGACGAAGGTGAGCAGCGGGATGTTGAACGCGTCGCAGGTCCGCACGAAGCGGGCGGCCTTCTCGGCCGACTCGATGTCGAGCACACCGGCGAGCATCATCGGCTGGTTGCCGACCACACCGACGGCACGACCGTCGACCCGGGCGAAGCAGCAGGTGATGCTCTTGCCCCACGCCGAGTGGTACTCCATGAAGTCGCCGTCGTCGACCACCGCGGCGATGACCTTCTTCATGTCGTAGGGGACGTTGGGGCTCTCGGGAAGGATCTCGTCGAGCTCGGGACAGAGCCGATCGGGGTCGTCGGCCGACTCCATCCTCGGGGTCTGCTCGAGATTGTTGGACGGCAGGAAGCTCAGGAGGTACTTGACCTCGTCGAGCACCTCTTCCTCGGAGTCCGACACGAAGGTGGCGACGCCGGACTTGCTGCTGTGGGAGCCGGCACCGCCGAGCTCCTCGAGGGTCACCTCTTCGCCCGTCACCGTCTTGACCACATCGGGGCCGGTGATGAACATGTGCGACTTCTCGCGCACCATGAAGATGAAGTCGGTCATGGCCGGGCTGTAGACCGCACCGCCGGCACACGGGCCGAGGATCACCGAGATCTGCGGGATGACACCCGACGACTGGACGTTGCGATAGAAGATGCCGCCGTAGCCGTCGAGCGAGACGACGCCTTCCTGGATGCGGGCACCGGCGCCGTCGTTGAGTCCGATCATCGGCGCGCCCGTCGCGAGCGCGAGATCCATCACCTTGTGGAGCTTCTCCGCGAAGACCTCGCCGAGGGCGCCGCCCATGACGGTGAAGTCCTGCGAGAAGACGAAGACCTTCCGGCCGTCGACGGTTCCCCACCCGGTGATGACACCGTCGGTGTAAGGCCGCTCGTCGAGCACCCCCTCCGCCGCGCGATGACGCGCGAGCATGTCGAGTTCGTTGAACGAACCCTCGTCGAGCAGATACTCGATCCGCTCGCGGGCGAGCATCTTGCCCTTGTCGTGCTGACGCTGAACGGAACGTTCGGAGCCGGCGTGGATCGCCTGTTGCTTGCGTTCGCGCAGGTCTTCGAGCTTGGCCTTCATGGAGTGATCAACCACGGGCCGCAATCTACCTGCGGACCGGCCTGACACCCGAAACGGGCAGCTCGGACTCCTGCACTCGCTACGGTCTCGGGATGTCCGACTTCTCCCGTGTCTGTGTCTTCTGCGCCTCGTCGCCCGGCGCCGACCCTGCGATCACCGAGGCCACCGTCGAGCTCGGGCGACTCCTCGTCGAACGTGACCTCGAGCTCGTCTACGGCGGCGGTGCGGTCGGACTCATGGGACTGATCGCCGACACCGTGATGGAGCATGGCGGCCGCGTCACCGGAGTCATCCCGAGGAATCTCTTCTCCCGCGAGGTCGGCCACACCGATCTCACCGTGCTCGAAGAGGTCGACACGATGCATGTGCGCAAGGCCCGCATGTACGACCTGGCCGACGCGTTCATCGCCCTGCCCGGGGGATTCGGCACACTCGAGGAGCTCGCCGAGACCCTGACCTGGAACCAGATCGGTCTGCTGAAGAAGCCGGTCGGGGTGCTCGATGTCGGTGGGTTCTGGCAGCCGCTGCTCCACCTGCTCGACTCGATGGTCGACAAGGAGATCCTGAAGCCCGCCAACCGCGACGTCCTCCTCGCGGAGGAATCACCCGCCGCGCTCCTCGATGCGCTCGAGGCGCAGGACCTCACCTATGTCCCGAAATGGATCGGCGACGGCGAGATCTGATGTCCATGCGCCTTCCGTCCCGATCGCTCGCGGCGGTGATCGTCGCCGGGGCGGTGCTCGCGGGTGCCTGCGGCAGCTCCGCCGAGAGCACCGATCCCATCGCCGTGCCGACGACCACATCGGCGCCCGCGCCCGGCGCGACGACCGCGCCGGATCCGCCGCCGGCCCCGGCGTACGACATCGACGAGGTGCTCGCCCGCGACCCGATGGTGACGTTGAACGTGACGCCACCGATGCCCGCGGGAGCGAACCTGCCACTGCCGCCCGGCATGGCCGACTTCGACGACCTCTTCACCGAGGCCGGACAGGCCCGGTGGGCAGAGGCGCGCGCACGCGTCGATGTCTTTCGCGTCCACGCCTGGCAGGTCCGCCACTTCCTGTCGGACGAACAGTTGCGGGTGATGATCGGCTACCTCGACGACCACGGCATCCCCCTGATGTTCGAAACGGAACCACTGCAACCACCGGACCCGGCCGAGTGCGCCCACACCGAATCCTTCGAGGGCCCGTACGACCTCGAGATGGCGCAGCGGATCCACGATCTGGGCGGCACGATCGCCGTCGTGGCGATCGAGGAGCCGTATCACTTCGCTCACAAGCTCCAAGGTCCGGACGCCTGCAACTACACCGTCGAACGGATCGTCGACGAGGTCATCGACTACATGCGGCAGATGCGGGCCATCTTCCCCGATGTCCCCGTGGGCACCATCGAGCCGATCTGGGCATCACCGACAACGACACCCGAGGACATGGAGATCTGGCTCGACACGTACGAGGAGCGTGCCGGTGAGTCGTTCGCCTTCCTCCACATCGATCCCAACTGGTACTACGAATCGTGGCCCGAGATCGCCGTCGGGATCGAGGCGGTCGCCGACGCCAGGGGCGTCCCGTTCGGCGTGCTCTACAACGGCGGCACCGAAACCAGCAGCCGACGCTGGATGGACTTCCTCATGGAGAACGTCGCCACGCTCGAACGCGACCACGGGTCGACGCCACAACACATCTCCTTCCAGTCATGGGTCGATCAACCCGAACTCGCGCTCCCCGACGACGACCCGGCCGCGCTGACGAGTGCCATCGTCCGCTACGACGGCAGCCGCACGGTCATCGAGGGATCGGCCGACGACGCGGGCAACATCACCGTCACGCTCACCGCCGACGACGGCGCGCCGGTCGAGGCGGCACCGGTGACGGCGACGCTGCGCTCGCAAGCCGGTGCTCTCTCCACCATCTCGGTGACCGGCACCGTTCCCGCCGGCGTGACCGAAGCGATCGTGCTCGTACGGACCAATGTCGAGGACACCACCCCCGGGTCCGCGCAGCTGCGTATCGCCGAGATCGGCTACACCGATGGCGACGACCCGACGGACAGGATCGCCAACGGTGACTTCGTCGAGGGGCTGACCGGCTGGGCGGCCTACGGCGAACCGATGGGTCGGGTGTCGCTCGGCAACGGCGACGGTCGGAACTGGATCACGATCGACGCCGAGCCGGACGAGATCGTCTTCATCGACGGCCCGACCATCCCCGTCATCGCCGGCAGCGCCTACGAGCTGCGGGCCACGGTCGGCATCCCGCCCGACTCGGTCGGGACGACGACGATCTCACTCGAGTTCGTCGGCGGTGGCCGGGCCAACCTCTTCCTCGCGCCCGGCCCACTCGAGGCAATCGACACCACCACGTCGCCGCGTGGCGTGGCCACCTTCGACCTCGGCGCGCTCGACCCCGGCCCCTACCGGATCGAGGTGGACTACGCGGGCGATCTCGACAACTGGCCGGCGACGTTCGAGACGACGATCGAGGTTCCCTGAACGCAGGTCGAATCCTTCCTGAGGTGGATGCGGGGTCGAGTACCCCTCGGCGACACTGGGGCCATGACGACGGTCGACTTCTTCCAAGGCAACTACGCACCCGTCCGTGAGGAGCTCACGGCACTCGACCTCGCGGTCACCGGCACGATCCCGAGCGAACTCGACGGTCGACTCCTGCGGATCGGGCCCAACCCGGTGACCGACCCCTCGCCGACCGACCACTGGTTCACCGGCAGCGGGATGGTCCACGGCCTCGAACTCCGCGACGGCAAGGCCCAGTGGTACCGCAATCGCTACGTCAACAGCGACCACGTGGCCGATGCGCTGGGACGCCCTCGCATGCCCGGTCCTCGCCACGAGGGCGGCGACGGCACGGCCAACACCAACGTGATCGGTCACGCCGGCACCACGTTCGCGATCGTCGAGGGGTTCAGCTATCCGGTCGAGCTGACCCATGAGCTCGAGACCGTGGCGTCGAACAACTTCGAGGGAACGCTCGAGGGGACCTTCACCGCCCACCCCAAACGGCATCCCGACACGGGAGAACTCCACGCGGTCACGTACTTCTTCGGCTGGGACTTCGTCCGCTATGTCGTCGTCGGCGCCGACGGCCGCGTCCGTCGCACCGTCGACGTGCCGACCGGGCACAGCCCCATGGTGCACGACTGCTCGATCACCGAGAGTGCCGTGCTGATCCTCGACTTCCCCGTCCACTTCGACCTCGACGCGGCGATGGCCGGCGCCGGTCTCCCCTACCGGTGGCAGCCCGACGAGGTCTGTCGGATCGGAGTGCTGCCCTTCGACGCGCCGGCCGAGGCCGTCACCTGGTGCGAGCTCGACCCGTGCTTCGTCTTCCATCCGATGAACTCCTTCGACCGGGCCGACGGCACGATCCAGCTCGACGTCTGTCGTCACGAGCGCATGTTCGACTCGGTGACCAACGGTCCGGCGGAGGGCCCCCCGACGCTCACCCGGTGGATCCTCGATCCCGCGAAGGGGACGGTCAGCGAGGAACTGCTCGACGACCGCAACCAGGAGTTCCCTCGCGTCGACGAGCGCAGAGTCGGTAAGGACGCCCGCTACGGCTACTCGGTCGGCTTCGTGGGCGAGGAGGGCCCGGCGTTCAAACGAGACCTGCGGACCAACACCGTCGAGCTGCACGACTTCGGCCCGGGTCGGTCAACCCAGGAGATGGTGTTCGTGCCCCGCTCTCCCGACGCCGCCGAGGACGACGGTTGGTGCATGAGCTACGTCCACGACGCCAACACCGACACCGCCGACGTGGTCATCCTCGCCGCGCAGGACTTCAGCGGCGAGCCGCAAGCCATCGTGCACCTGCCCCAGCGCGTGCCCTACGGCTTCCACGGCAACTGGGTGCCCAACCCCTGATGCATCGCTGAGCAGGGTGCTGCAGGAGGTCCCGGCGACGGCGATCGCCGCGGCTCGCTGGCGCCGGAGGTTGCAATAAGTCGGGCTGCCCCCGGACAGCACCGAAGTACTCTCCGGCGATGGCCGATCCTGCATCACCCCGAACGACCGTGCGCCGCGGCGCCAACCGCGCGGTCTACGAGGACGAACGGATCAGGGAGATCCTCGACGCCGGGCTGATCGCCCACGTGGGCGTGCAGACGCCCGACGGTCCCCTCGTGTTGCCGATGGCCTACGGCCGCGACGACACCACGCTCTACCTCCACGGCGCGGCGGCCAACCATCTGCTCGGCACGGGCGACGGCCACGAGATCTGCGCCACGGTGACCCAAGTCGACGGGCTCGTGATGGCCCGCACCCCGTTCCACAACTCGATGAACTACCGCTCGGTCGTGGTGCGGGGCCGGGCCACGAAGATCACCGACAAGGCGGCGAAGCTCCGGGCGCTGAAGATCATCACCGATCATGTCGTCGAGAACTGGGACCTCGGCCGCGACGTGAGCGACGTCGACGAACGCAAGACGCTCGTGCTCGAGATGCCGCTGGCCGAGGCGTCGGCCAAGGTGCGCGCCGGCGACCCGATCGACGAGCCCGACGACATGGCGGGTCCGTGGTGGGCCGGCGTGATCCCGGTCGAGACCCGTTTCGGCACCCCGTACCCGGCCGCCGACCTCACCGGCACCAACCCCGTCCCCGACGCCTACACCACCCTCCAATCCCGCGTTCTGTGAGCTTGAACGCCGCTCTGAGCGGCGTTCAAGCTCACAGAACGGAAAAGGCGGCGCGCATCTCGCCGACGAAGATGTCGGGCTGTTCCCAGGCGGCGAAGTGGCCGCCCTTGTCGAGCTCGTTCCAGTACTGGATGTTCGTGTAGCGCTGCTCGGCCCAGCGGCGCGAGCAGCGGATGATCTCCTTGGGGTAGATCGAGCACCCGGTCGGGATCTCCACCCCGCCGCTACCGAAGTCGGCGAAGCTCTCCCAGTAGAGGCGAGCCGACGACGCACCCGATGCGGTGAACCAGTAGATCGAGATGTTGTCGAGGATCTGGTCCTTCGACAGGGCCGACTCGGGGTGGCCGTCGTTGTCGGTCCACGCCCACATCTTCTCGGCGATCCAGGCGCACTGGCCGGTGGCCGAGTCGACGAGGCCGTAGCCGAGCGACTGCGGACGGGTCGACTGCTGCTTCGAGTAGCCCGAATCCCACCGGTCGTAGTGGCCGAGACCCTCGAGCGCCGAGGCCTCCTGCGGGGTCGGATCGGCGAGCGACTCGGGCGTCGGCCCGGCGACCGGCATGTTGGTGTGGATCGCCCGGGCGTTGCCCAGGTTCTGCATACCGATGTAGGTCGTGACGGCACCACCCCAGTCGCCGCCCTGGGCGACATAGGAGTCGTAGCCGAGCCGAACCATCAGGGTGTTCCATGCGGTCGCGATCCAGGCCACACCCTTGCCGGTCGACGTCGGCTTGCCGCTCCAGCCGTAGCCGGGCAGCGACGGGATCACGAGATGGAACGCATCGTCGGCGGTGCCACCATGCTCGGTCGGGTTCGTGAGCGGCTCGATGACCCCCATGAACTCGGCCACGGATCCGGGCCAGCCGTGCGTGAGGATCATGGGCGTCGCGTTCTCGTGGGGCGAGCGCACATGGATGAAGTGGATGTCGAGACCGTCGATCTCCGTGAGGAAGTTGTCGTAGGCGTTGAGCGACGACTCGAACCGGCGCCAGTCGTAGTCGGTCGCCCAGTAGTCGCAGAGCTCCTGCGTG
The DNA here is from genome assembly GCA_041394245.1 of Acidimicrobiales bacterium. Classification (NCBI taxonomy): domain Bacteria; kingdom Bacillati; phylum Actinomycetota; class Acidimicrobiia; order Acidimicrobiales; species Acidimicrobiales bacterium. The sequence continues at coordinate 699,526 of JAWKIR010000003.1, read as the reverse complement.
TAGGCGAGGGGAATGCCCTGACTCCAGTCGTCGACCGGTTCCTTCTCGGGCCAGCGGGCGCGGGCCAGGCGATCACGCAGATCGTCGATCGCGGCGTCCGGGACGTCGATGGTGAAGGGGCGGATGTCGTCGCTCATCCCCGCAGCCTCGCCCGCGTCCGCTGCGGGAGCAAGCCCCGGGGCCCTAGTCTGGCCGGGATGGACCTCCCGGTGGCGCCGCCCGTGAAGCCGATGCTGGCCAAGGCGATCGACGGCATCCCCGAGATCGGCGACCTCGCCTTCGAGCCGAAGTGGGACGGGTTCCGCTGCATCGTCTTTCGCGACGGCGACGAGGTGTACCTCGGGTCACGCAACGAAAAGCCCCTCACCCGGTACTTCCCCGAGCTGATCGAGCCGCTCAAGGCCTGTCTTCCCGAGCGCTGTGTGGTCGACGGCGAGATCATCATCACCGTCGACGACCATCTCGGGTTCGACGCATTGCAGCAGCGCATCCACCCGGCCGAGTCGCGGGTCAATCGCCTCGCCGAGGAGACCCCGGCCGAGTTCGTCGCGTTCGACGTGCTCGCGGTCAACGACACCGACCTCACCGACGAACCGTTCCGCGACCGCCGCCGGATCCTCGAGGCGCTCGGCGCCGCGTTCGAAGCGCCGATCCATCTCGTCCCCTCGACCCTCGATCGCACGATCGCCCACGAGTGGTACGTCACCTTCGAGGGCGCCGGACTCGACGGCCTCATCGCCAAGCCCCGTGACGGCATCTACATGCCGAACAAGCGGACGCAGTTCAAGGTGAAGCACACGCGCACCGCCGATGTCGTCGTTGCGGGCTACCGCCTCCACAAGGACGGCGACGGTGTCGGGTCGATGTTGGTCGGCCTCCACGACGACGCCGGCCGCCTCCAGCACATGGGTGTCGCATCGAGCTTCACGGCGAACCTGCGGGCCGAGCTGGTGGAGACGCTGGCGCCCTACGTCCTCGACGATCCGAGCGAACACCCATGGTCGGAGTGGATGAACCCCGAGGCCCACGAGGACGGTCTCATGCCCGGCACACCGAATCGCTGGAGCCAGGGTCGCGACACCGCCGCGTGGGTACCGATGACCTGCGAACTCGTGGCCGAGGTGAAGTACGAGGCGGTGCTCAACGGCCGCTTCCGGGGCACGACCCGCTTCGTGCGCTGGCGGCCCGACCGCGACCCCGAGTCGTGCACCTACGACCAGCTCGAGACCGCGGCACCGATCGGCATCAGTGCGGTCCTCGCCGCCGAAGGGTGAGCGACCACTCGTCGACGGGTCGGCCCGCGCATCGGCCGCATCGAAACACAGCGGTCGGCGGCCGTCGCATGAAGCCATCGCATCCCTGTCCACCTGCGTCGTCCCATGGACGAGTCAACGGGCGACCAGCTCGAGGACCCGATAGGTGCCGTCGTCGTTGGCCATGAGCGCCCGGTTGCCGTTGATCGACGAGGCCAGCCAGGGCGTCGACGTGCCCTCCCGGTCGATGACCATCGACGACCACGCCACTCCGTCGAGGGAGTAGAGCAGATAGCTGTTGTCGAGGAAGGCCTGGTCGACGGGGTCGCCGGCCGCCGCTTCGGCGGCTTCCACTTCGGCCAACGCCGCCTGATAGGCCTCCTCGAAGGGCGGGAGCGGGATCGACACGACCACCGCGCCGTCGGCATCGAGCAGTTCGAGGTCGGTACCAGTGGTTCGGGCCCATGCCGGAAGCAGCCCGGCGATAGGACCGGACTCGTCGAACACCACTTCCCCGTCGGCCAGGTCGGTCACCGTCACCGTGAACGTGCGGTCCGTGGTCGCGCCGATCGTGGCGTCGAAACGGAATCCACCGTGGTCCACGGTGAAGGACGCAGCGGGTACGGGCGGCTGGTAACCCCGTTCACCCCAGCCGGGCACGGCCACGAACTGAGCAATCCCTTCGTGGTGCTGGTCGATCACCGACAGCTCCCATTCGATCTCCGCAGGGAGCTCCGTCGCGGTCCAGTCGCGCCCGTCCGGGGTCCCCCGCCACTGGGTGGTCGTCGCCGCATCGTCGTCGCGGACCGAGACCACCAAGCCGTCGACCACGGACGCGGCGCCGGTGATGCGCTGCCCGTTCGGCACGGTGCGGGGCTCCCAGTCGATGCCGTTCGCGGAGAACCACGCCGACGACGGCGTCCCGAAGTTCCCCTCGTGGGCGAACAGTCCGGCCGCCGTCGCCTCGAAGGAACAGCAGTCCACGTCGCCGGGGAGCACCGCGTCGATCACCTCGGCCCCGTCCGACACGACCCACGCCGTCGGCCGGGCAGGGGTCTCGTAGTCCTTGGCGATCACCAGCCACCCGCCGCCCGGGATCGCGACGACGTCGTAGTCGCCCTGGCCGGCCGCAAACGGGACGACCAGCGACGCGACCGACCAATGATCGAGATCGGGCGTGATCGCCAACCGGACCTCGTGGGTGTCGCCGCCTGCCAGCAGAAGGCCGATGCGGTCGCCGTCCGACGCCGACGCCACCCGCTGCCCGAGGGCAAGAACCGGGATCGAGCGGGTCGTCCATTCGCGCCCGTCGTCCGTCACGGAGGCGCTCATGGTGAGGGTGCCGGGGCCGAAGATCGCGTCCTCCGCCTCGGGGTGGGCGGCGAGCACGGCGAGCACCTCACCGGCGAGCCCCGCTGATGTGACCGCCGCGTAGGCCCCGACCATGTCGGTCGCCCCCGCGGCGTCGATGGCGTCGTGGACCTGGTCGGAGAAGAGCCGCCCGATGTCGGAATCGCGATCCGGCACCGGCGGACCGGTGGCGACCGCGGCGATCTCCACCCACCCGTCACGCCAGAGCTCCAGCGTCGACCACTGATAGCTCAGGAACTCCGCCACGGCGAGCGTACGATCGCCGCCCGGCTCGAAGGTCACCGCGTCGGGCAGGCTCGTCGGGACCGGGGGCGAGGTCGACTCCGGTGTCGTCGACACGGTCACCGTCGCGGTCGTGGGCGGTTCCTCGGCCACCCCATCGGTCGCCCCATCGGTGCCGCCGTCGCCGCAGGCGGAGGCGAGCACCGCCACCACCAGCAGACGCACGACGAAGACCCGCATGGGCCGAGTTTTCCACGGATCGATGGTCTCCGCAGCCGACTGCCAAGATGGAGCCATGGACGACCTGCCGGCAACCGCCGATCTCTGCGATGACCATGACGACGAACTGACAGTGCTCGACGACGTGTTCCGATCACTCGGCGGTCGTGACCGGATGGCCGGCACCGCAGTCACGCTCAAGATCTTCGAGGACAACTCCCTGGTCCGCGAGGCAGTGGCCGAGGATGGCACCGGAAAGGTTCTGGTCATCGACGCCGGCGGTTCACGCCGCCGCGCCGTGGTCGGCGACCAGCTGGCGGCAACGGCGAGCGCCAACGGATGGTCGGGCATCCTCGTCTACGGGGCCGTGCGCGACGCCGCGATCCTCGCCGAGACCGACCTCGCCGTCCACGCCCTCGGGACGAACCCCCGCAAGACCGAGAAGCGCGGCCTCGGCGACCGCGACGTCGTCGTGACCTTCTGCGGTGCGACGATCCGGCCGGGAGACTGGATCGTCGCCGACCTCGACGGCGTCCTCGTCGCCGAGCGCGACCTGAGCGTGTAGACGCCGAGCGCTCAGGGATCGAGCGAACCGTCGGCGACCGACTCGTCGATGAGTCGCTCCGCCACCGGCCACACGCCGGCGAGACCGTCGGCCAGCGCGCCGTTGATCGCCTTGACCTGCGACGAGGTCACCCCGCGGGCGTGCCAGGTCGCACCACCCGTGCCGAGGTTGAGCATCAGGGGCTGCAGCCGGTCGCAGGCGTAGGCGAAGCGAGCCTCCGGCGTCGCCCGCGCCTCGTACTCGTCCCACAGCGACCGCAACTCCGAAGCCTCCGGTTCGGGCAGCAGCCCGAAGATCCGGTCGGCCGCCTCGACCTCCTCGACCTCTTTGGCCTTGCGGGCCTCCACGTCGTAGATGTCGACGTCGCCGGCGTCGACCTCGACGATGTCGTGGACCAGGAGGATCCGGATCACCCGTTCGATGTCGACGGGCTCCGCAGCATGGGGCGCCATCGCCATCGCGACCATCGCGAGATGCCACGAGTGTTCTGCGCTGTTCTCGTTGCGGGACGCATCGGACAGCAGGTTGCGGCGAAGGACCGACTTCAGCCGGTCGATCTCGTAGATGAAGCGGAGCCGGGCGGCCAGGTCCGGGTCGACCTCGGCGGCCATTTTCACTGCCTTGTCGGGATCCATCTCAGCGCTCGTGGGTCCGGAAGAGTTCGTGGGCCCGCGCGGCGACCCGTTCGGCGCCGATCTCAGCACATCGCTCGTCGAATCCGGCAGTCGGACCCTTCCACAGCATGTCGTCGACCGACGCACTGACCGGCGCATCGAGGTCGACGGTCGCGATGCGCCGGAAGAGCAGGGCATCTTCGAAGTGGTCGCGCAGTGTCGCCGCCAACTTGGCCGCACCGCGGACGTCGACGCCATCCCATTCGGCGATGTCGAACGGGACCCGGTCGATGTGCCCGAAACGGGTCAGGATCTTGGCCGCCGACTTCGCTCCCCAGCCCGGCAACCCGGGAAAGCCGTCGGCCGTGTCGCCCACGACGCCCAGATAGTCGGGGATCGACTCGGGGGGCACGCCGTACTTCTCGATGACGCCGGCTCGGTCGTAGACCATCTCGCGGCGGCGATCGAGCTGCACCACCCGCCCGTCGGCGGTCACGCACTGCGCCAGGTCCTTGTCGGGGGTGCAGATGATCACCTGCTCGACCCGGGGGTCAGCGGCGGCCATCGCCGCACCCGCCGCCATGCCGTCGTCCGCTTCGTGGGTGACCTGCGGCCACACGGCGAAGCCGGCCAGCTCGAGCAGTTCCTCGACCTCGGGGAACTGGGCGAGCAGATCGGGCTCCACGCCGCTGCCGTCCTTGTAACCCTCGTAGAGATCGTTGCGGAACGACTCGATCACCTGGTCGGTCGCGATGCCGATGTGGGTGGCGCCTCCGGCCACGAGATCGAGCACGGTGTTGAGCACACCGCGCTGCGCGCCGAGACGTGGGTCCTTGTTCGACGGCGCGTAGTGGAACCGAAACAGCTCATAGGTGCCGTCGACGAGATGAACCTTCACGAGCCGCAGCCTCGCACAACCGCTCCGGCGACGCGCCATGATGCTGGCCATGTCCTTGCCACCCACCGACCTACCCGTGGAGGAGGTCGTCGACGAAGTCCGGGCCGCGCTCGCCGGAGCCGGCCACGCGGTGCTCCAGGCCGAACCGGGGGCGGGCAAGACCACGATCGTTCCGCTGCGGCTCCTCGACGAGCCCTGGTTGGGAAGCGGCAAGATCGTGCTGTTGGAACCGCGACGGGTCGCCGCCCGAGCGGCGGCGCGACGTATGGCGTCGCTCATCGGCGAGCAACCGGGCGAGACCGTCGGATGGGTGACCCGGGACGATCGCCGGATCGGTCCGTCGACCCGCATCGAGGTCGTGACCGAGGGCGTGCTGACCGCCCGGCTGGTCAACGACCCGGCCCTCGTCGGTACCGGACTGGTGATCTTCGACGAGTTCCACGAGCGCTCGTTGCCCGGCGACACGGGACTGGCTCTCGCCCTCCATTCGCGACGGCACCACGACCTGCGGGCCCGGCTGCTGGTCATGTCGGCGACGATCGACGGCGACGCTGTGGCCGCGCTGCTGGGAACCGGGGAGCCGGCGCCGGTGATCTCGTCGGCGGGCCGTACCCACCCGATCGAGATCAAGTGGCGGCCCCGGAAGCGGCGGGACCCGCTGGTGCCGGCGGTGGTCCGAGCGGTCGACGAGGCGCTGCGGGGCCACGACGACGTGCTCGTCTTCCTGCCCGGTGTCGGCGAGATCCGCGGCGCCGAACGCGAGCTCGTCGGCCGCCTGGGTCCCGACGGGCCGGCCGTGATGCCACTGCACGGTTCGCTCCCATCGGCCGAGCAGGACGCGGCGCTCGTTCCCCGAGCGATGCGTCGGATCGTGCTGGCGACCGACCTCGCCGAGACGAGCCTGACGGTCGAGGGCATCGGCTCGGTGGTCGACAGCGGCCTCGCCCGCGTGCCGCGCCACGATTCCCGCACCGGAATGACCGCGCTCCACACGGTCTCGACGTCGCGTGCATCGGCCGATCAGCGAGCCGGCCGTGCGGGACGGACTGGCCCGGGCGTGGCGATCCGACTGTGGTCGAAGCTCGAGCACGGCAGCCGCGCTCCCTTCCTTGCGCCGGCGATCACCGAGGTGGAGCTGTCGGACCTCGTGCTCGACCTGGCGCAACGAGGCATCACCGACCCGGCCGACGTGCCGTTCCTCGATCAGCCACCCGTGCAGAGCTGGGCCGACGGCGTCGCACTCCTTCGTCGGCTGGGCGCGCTCGACGCCGACGGACACCCCACCGAACGTGGCCTGTGGATGGCCCGCGTGCCGGCCCACCCACGACTGGCACGCATGGTGGTCGAGTCCCGCCATCCGTGGCTGTCGTGCGTCCTCGCGGCGCTGCTCGAGGACCGCGACGTACTGCGCGGTCGCCCCGCCGATCTGCCGGCCGATCTCGAGGAACGGCTCTTGCTCGTCCTCGATCGCGACCGCCACCATCCCGATGCCGACGGCCGCGCCATCCGCCAGGTGCGCGACCGGGCCCACGACCTGGCGCGACGACAGGGCATCGTCGAGACGCCGATCGACCTGGGCGACATGGGCGCGGTGCTGTCACTCGGATTCCCGGACAGGGTCGGCCGGGCCCGGAGCGGGTTGCGGGGACGGTTCCTGCTGGCCGACGGACGCCAGGCAAAGCTGTCTCGTCAGGACGCGCTGGCCGACGCCCGCGGGTTGGTGGCCGTGGATCTCGGCGGTCGACCCAAGGACCCCACGATCAATCGAGCCGCACGGCTCGAGGCGATCGTCGACCATCTCGTCTACGCAACCCCCGACCTCGACGCGACCGTTGAGCAGATCCGGGAAACGTGGGGAGTCGAGCCCACCGTCGGCGGGAGCCACGACGGCTTGGGTTCGCGCAACGTCCTGCTCGGCCTGGGTGGATCCGCCTATCTGGAGATCATCGGGCCGGACCCGAGCCAGCAAGACCCTCCCGGTCCGCGTCCGTTCGGCCTCGACGACATCCACGAACCGGCGCTCGTCGCCTGGGCGGCCGGTGTCCCCGACATCGATCTCTGGATCGACTGGGCCCGCAGCCGCGGCGTGGATCCGGGCGATGCGTTCTCGATGCAGCGCACCACACCCGACGGGCGAGTGCTGCGCTGGCGCCTGACCGCACCCCCGACCGAGGGCGATGGCGTGCTGCCGTTCCTCATCGAGTGGCCGGGCGACTCGCCCGCGACCGCCTCTGCAGTGGGATGCGAACTGATGGCACTCGACCTCGCCCATCCCGATCCGGCCATCGCGAGCCGGCTCACCGAGTACGCGGTGCCCGTCGACATCACCCGAGGCGCCCGGTCACTCACCGCCACGATCCTCACCCCCACCGGCATGATCACCCTCTGAGAAAGTATCTGGGGTCAGACACCCATACTTTCTCGAGAAGGTATGGGTGTCTGACCCCAGAAGGTATGCCCCAAGAAGGTAGGGCTACTCCTGGACGAGTTCGATGAGGGTGCCGAAGCTGCCCTTGGGGTGCACGAAGGCGACGGTGGTGCCCCGCGAGCCCGGGCGCGGGGCCTGGTCGATCGGTGTGGCGCCGGCCTCGACCATCTGTGCGAGGGCCGCGGCGCAGTCGTCGACCCGATAGCCGACGTGGTGCAGACCTTCGCCCCGCTTCTCGAGGAACTTGGCGATGGGCGAGTCGTCGTTGGTGGCGGCGGTGAGCTGGATGTAGCTGTCGGCCACCTTGATGAGCGCCTCCTCGACGCCGTCGGACTCCACGACTTCGCGGTGGTGCACCTCGGCACCGAAGGCCTCGCCGTAGTAGGCGATCGCGGCCTCGAGATCCTTGACGGCGATGGCGATGTGATCGATTTCGGTGAGCTGCATGGGCCGAATCGTAGGGCGCGTGGTCGTCTGCCACCACCGACGCGCTGCGTGGTGGAATACTCGCACTGTGGATGTGACGCCCGAGGACCTCGAACGCGCAGAGTTCGGCACGACCGACGCCGGTTTCGACCCCGACGCGGTCCGCGACCTCCTTCGCAGAGCCGCCGAACGGATGCGCGCCCTCGAGCGCGAGGGCGTGAAGAGCGTGTCGGAATCGGTCGGCGCGGTGCTCGAACAGGCGGTGAAGTCGGGCGAGGACCTCATCGCCTCGGCCACCAAGGACGCCGACGCCGTGCGCGCGGCCGCCGAGGGCGATGCCCAGCGGATCACCGGCGATGCCGCAGCAGTCGCCGCGAAGACGATCGCCGAGGGCGAGAAGGCCGCGGCCGAACGCCTCGAAGCGGCAAAGGAACAGGTCGAGGAGATCCTGGCGACGGCCGAGAAGAACGCCCGCGAGCGCTCGACCCAGGTGATCAACGAGGCGCAGCAGCGTCTCGACCGGCTGCTCGCCGCCGAGCGCGACGTCCACGATCGACTCAAGGCCGCGATGACCGACATCCAGGCGTCGGTCTCCCGGGTGGGCGTGAGCCAGAGCGCCGAGCTCGCCCTGACCGTCGAGGATCCCGACAGCGACGTGCACTGGGCCGACGACCGCGCGTCGGCCGACGGGGTCCCCGAACAGCGCCAGTCCGCCTGAAGCACGGCGCCATACCGCCTCGGATTGCCGCGCCCCGCCACATCTCGGACCCATGTCGTCGATGACGAAAAGAAATCTTCAGAAGTTGCTTGTCATCTCGATGTCAATATCGTAATGTAACCGCAACACGGAAACGGGATCGGATACCAACCCATCCTCCCCCCACCTTCGTGGAGTTCGAGGCGTCGTCTCGGATCTGCCGGTCTATCCATACCGCCCGCGCCCGGCAGGCACGAGACGGCGCCTCGATCCTTTTTCCGGAGACGTCAGACGTCGGCAGCGGTGCCGGCATCGAGGACCTGGCGGCCCTCGAGCGCACGCCCGAGCGTCAACTCATCGGCGTATTCGAGATCGCCGCCGACCGGGAGTCCACTGGCGATGCGAGTCACCCGCACCCCCATCGGCTTGAGGTACTTGACCAGCAGCGACGCGGTCGCCTCGCCCTCGAGGTTGGGATTGGTCGCGACGATGACCTCCTCGATGTCCTCCTGCCCGACCCGGGTCATCAGCTCCTTGACGCGGAGCTGCTCGACCCCGACACCGTCGATCGGGCTGAACGCGCCCTGGAGCACGTGATAGCGGCCCCGGAACTCCTGGGTCCGCTCGATGGCCACGATGTCCTGGCTGTCCTCGACCACGCACAGCATGCGCTCCTCCCGACGAGGGTCACGACAGATCGCACACTCGTCGCCGCCCTCGGAGAGGTTGAAGCAGCGCGCACAGAACGAGACGCGTTCCTTCGCGTCGACGATGGCCCTCGAGAGACGCAATGCCTCCTCGGGCGGCGCCTTCAACAGGTAGAAGGCGACGCGCTGCGCTGATTTCGGGCCGATCCCGGGAAGCCGACCCAGCTGGTCGATGAGCTCCTGGACCGTGGCCGAGTAGCTCACTGATCTCCGCCGCCGAGCAACCCGCCCAGCCCGCCGAGATCGAATCCACCCAGGTCCATGCCCCCGAGGGCTCCCTGCTGACCGGACTGCAGCTGGGCCGACGCATCTCTCAACGCAGCCAGCACGAGGTCCTCGAGGAGTGCGACATCGTCGGGGTCGACCGCAGACGGATCGATGGAGATGGAGTGGAAGTCGAAGTGGCCGTCGACCTCCACCTTCACGAGACCGCCGCCGGAGGCACCCTCGACGATTCGGGACGCCGCCGCCTGGGCGTTGGCCATCATCTGCTGCGCCGACTCGAGCAGGCCGCCGAGATCGGGCATGCCGCCGGCAAGCGGATTGTGGTCTGGGGTGTCGGTCATTCGACGTGCTCCTCGGGGATGTGGAGTTCGGCGCCCGGGAATGCCTCGGTCACCTTCTCGATGAACTGCTCGGTGTGGGCCGGCGCATCGACGAGGTCGTCGAGGTCGATCTCCTCGAGGCCGGGATCGGGATCGATCCCCGGGTCGGGCTCGGAGTCGGGCGGGCCGCTGTCGGCCACCCGCGGCCGGGGATCCGGGTCGGGCGGAAGGTCGGGTACGGCGGCGATCAGCGGCGCGGTCGCGCTCGTACCGAACTCCGCGACGAGCTCCTGCCAGAGATACGACAACTGCTCGACGGAGCGTGAACCGTCGGCCGGCCCGAGGAGTTCGTTGGCCCGAGCCACGACCACGTCCTTGTCGATGCCGAGGTGCTCCGCGGCGAGACCGACCACCTCGCGGGGCGACTCGGGACGAAGGGCGGCGAGTCCGGACCCCGACTCCGGCCCACCGTTGGCCGGCGCAGACTCCGAAGAGGCAGCCGGAGCGTCGGGCACCCCACCCACCGGAGGAGGCGGCGGCACCGGGTCCGGATCCAGGGTGACCGGCTCGATGGGGGGAGCGGGGCGGCCGAGTTTCTGCGCCAGAGCAGCCCGGGCCGCGGCGGCGGGCCCGTCGGGTCTCGACACGGCCGGCTCGGGCGCACCCGCCGAGGCGAGGCTGGGCGGAGGCGCCAACGCGGTCGAGGTGTCGACCGGAGGCGCTGCCCGCACCGGCTCGGCAGGCGCCGGCGGGGCGGCAGGCTCGGCCGGCACGACCGGCGGGCCCACCGACGCCACCGCCGTCGCGACTGCCCCACCGTTCAGACGGGCCTCGAGCTGATCGATCCGCTCGACCAGCGAGTCGACGGAGCGATCGGCGTCGGCACGGCACAACCGGACGAGGGCGACCTCGAGATCGACACGCGGGTCGGGTGCCTGGCGCATGTCGACGAGTGCGGTGCCCAACACCTCGAGCGAGCGGGTCATCGCGGCCGGCGTCATTCGCCCCGAGATCTCTTCGGCCCGCAGCGCTTCGGTGGGGGTGAGCCGCGGTGGCGGCGAACCCATCGCCGTGAGGAACGCGTCGCGCAGACCGGCGAGCACACCCTCGCCGATGGTGCGGGGATCCCTGCCGCGGCCCAACGCGTCGCCGACCGATGCGAGCGCGACCGTGGCGTCACGATCGGCCAGCGCGAACAAGAGGCGATCGGTCGACTGGTCGATCTCGACGACCCCGCCTGCCGCGACCACCCGATCCAGCGCGCTGAGCGTGTCTCGGGCCGAACCACCACCGACCGACACGACATGATCGACCGCGGCCTCGTCGACATCGAGCCCGGCATCGTCGATGATCCAGCGCACGTGGGCGGCCATCTCCTCGGCCCCCAGGAGTCCCAGCTCGAACACCTGGCAGCGGCTGCGGATCGTCTGCACCACCTTGTGCGGTTCAGTGGTCGCCAACACCCAGATGACGTGATCGGGCGGTTCCTCGAGGGTCTTCAGCAGCGCGTTCTCGGCGCCGCGCGTGAGCATGTGGACCTCGTCGAGGATGTAGACCTTGACGTTGCCCGGGGTGCCCAGGTTGACCTTGGCCAGGAGGTCACGCATGTCCTCGACGCCGTTGTTGGACGCAGCGTCGAGTTCGTGGAGATCGAACGAACGACCCTCCTCGATCGCCACACAACTCTCACACTCGCCGCACGGCTCGGAATCGTCGCCCAGATTGGTGCAGTTCAACGCCTTCGCGAGCACCCGGGCAGAGGTCGTCTTCCCCGTCCCCGCGGGCCGTGGAACAGGTAGGCGTGGCCCACCTCGCCCTTCGCCACCGCGTTCTTCAACGCCGTGACGATGTGCTGCTGACCGCGGATCTCTGAGAACTTCTGCGGGCGATATCGGCGGTAGAGCGACTGGTAAGCCATGCACACCCGACTCTAGGCGCGACGACGCCCGTTGCTTGCCGACGGCCGTCGCACGACGACGCCCGTTCCCGGGAGTGGCGGCCAGGCGATCTGCGGCACACAGGCAGCTCCGCTGAGAGCTGCTGCCTTCCGGCCCTGACTCGGTTCACGGGTGCCCGTTGCACAGGACCCGACCGCCACACCCCGAAACGGGCGTTGCAGGAATCACGCTACCCTTCTGGGCCGGAACCCACACCGCGGGGATCCACCAGGAGGGTTGCCAGAGCGGCCGAATGGGCACGCTTGGAAAGCGTGTGAGGTGCAAGCCTCCATGGGTTCAAATCCCATACCCTCCGCCAGCACACCACAGCGCCCCGGTCGCCCGATCGGGGCGCTGTTGCGTGGCAATCCCTTCAGCGAGGGACATCGCGGACCGATAGGTCTCCTGGCCAAGGCCGAACGGCCGCGCCACAGCAACAGGAGATTCCATGAGATTGACCCGAGCGAAGGCCGCAGCAGTCGTGCTGGCCATCAGCACGACGATGGTGTCGCCCGCAGCCGCGGCCGCACCGGCCAACGACGACTTCGACGACGCCACCACGATCCTCGAAGGGATCGAGCAACGCGCCGATCTCCGCGACGCCACCACCGAGGTCGGCGAGGACCTCTGTGACGACGGCCCGACCGCCTGGTGGGAATTCACCGCGCCGGCCGCCGGCGACTATCTGGTCTACGCGACCGGCTCGAACTTCGACACCGAGGTCGGCTACTCCGACGCCGTCGACAACTCCATCGGCGAGTGCAACGACGACGAGGACGGCAGCTACGACACGGTCGACGGCCCCGAGACCATGGCCAAGGACGACGTGATCCACGTCCAGCTCGGGCACAACAGCAGCAGCGATCGCGGCAGCGGCGGCGTGGGCGTGGTCCGCGCCTTCCCGGTGGCGGACGACTTCGCCGACCGCGACGCGGTCACCTTCCGAGCAGGGGCGCCGAGCGCCGTGCGCGGGTTCTCCTTCGACGGAAGTGAGGGAACCCAGGCCTCCGAGCCCGACGCGTGCGGCGTCGCCACGACGACCGACACCGGCTGGCTCTCGTTCACACCCACCACCACGGGGCCATGGATGCTCGAGCTCAAGTCGAGCGAGGAGTTCAGCTTCACCGTCTTCACCGGGAGCAGCCTCGGAAGCCTCACGCCCCTCACCTGCTCGGTCGACGGCCATCGCGCCCTCGCGCTCGAACTGACCGCCGGCACCCAGTACCAGATCCAGATCCAGGCCGACGACGACACCGGTGACGGCGTCTTCCGGGCCGAAACCGCCAACAAGATCCGCGGCATGGCCCAGGTCATCGACGCGACCGGCGACGGCAACGCCACCCAGTCGGGCGACGCCTCGGCCGCCGCACTGCTCGACGACGGACGCCCCGTCGTCGCGCATGTCCTGCACAACGACGACAACGGCGACGGATCGGCGGTCGTGTCCGAACGGGCCGCCGACGGCACGTGGGACCGCACCGTCATCGACAGCTGGACGAGCGGCGACTACGGGAACGCGATCGACATCGTCGTCATGCCTGACGGCGAACCGGCCATCGCCTACCGCGACCCGGCGGCTCAGACGCTCGAGTTCTCGCAGCGCAGCGGCAACACCTGGACCACGGTCACGGTCGACGCCAGCGGCACCGTCGGCGACGCGCTCTCGCTGATCGTCCTCGCGAACGGCAACCCCGCGATCGCCTACCAGAACGGCGACACCGTCCGCTTCGCACAACGCGCCGGCGGAACGTGGAGTGATGCGCTGGTCGACAGCGACGGCGACGGTACCAGCACCGACGTCGGCGATGAGATCGACGCGATCCTGTTCGAAGGACAGCCCGCGATCGCCTACGCCGACAGCGGCAATGACGAGCAGCGCCTCGCCCGCCGCAGCGGCGGCACCTGGACCGACTCCTTGGTTCTCGGCACGCGTTCGCTCTCCGATGCGGAGACCTACACGGGGGCAGACGGCCGACCCGGCCTCAACATCGACCCCGACGGCGATCTCGTGATCGTCATCCAGGACGACGACAACGGCCACACCTCCTACGGCGTGTTCGACGGTTCGAGCTGGGACTTCGAGGAGATCCTGACCGATCGACTGATCGCCGAACTCGGCTGGTCCGAAACCGCACGTGTCCTCTTCGACCGGGCCGGCATGCCGGTCATCATCTGGCAGGACGGCAACTACGCCGGTCACGTGGGCGCCTCGGCCTGGAACGGCACGACGTGGGTCGAGCAGATCTCCGTCGCCCAGCTGTCGAACCCCCTCGCCGCCACGACGACCGACGGCGCCGAGAGCTTCGCCGACCACATCGACGCGATCCTCATGGCCGACGGTCGTCTGGCGTGGACCACGCCCGACAACGAGACCGGCGACCTCTACTGGGTCGAGGATCAGTACCGGGTGTGCCCGAGCGACTCGACGCCGTTCACCGACGTCAGCGCCACCTCGTTCGCCAAGGACGACGTCCCGTGCATCTACGGCCTCGGCATCACCACCGGCACCTCGGCGACCCAGTACTCGCCCGCCGATTCCGTGACCCGCGAGCAGATGGCGTCCTTCATGGCCCGCCTCTACCGCGAGCTCACCGGTGACGAGTGCTCCGGTGGCACGACCCCGTTCACCGATGTCAGCGCCACCTCGTTCGCCAAGAACGACATCCCGTGCATCTACGGCCTCGGCATCACCACCGGCACCACCGGCACCACCTATGCGCCGAGTGACTTCGTCACCCGCGAGCAGATGGCCGCCTTCATCGGCCGGCTCTGGCGCACCAAGGCCGCCTTCCCCAGCTGATCGGGGAACGACCACGCGACATGCGGGCCCGCAGCGCTTCGGCGCTGCGGGCCCGTTCGCGTCAGGCCGACCGCCGACCCCGCGCGGCCGCCACGAACCCGCGCAACCACTCGCCGACCGCGGCGAGCACCGCGTCGTCGGTGAGCACACCATCGGACAGCGCTCGCGAGATCGAGGCGATCCCGAGCGTCGGATCGTGCACCACGCCTCCCGCGCCGGTCACCGCAACCGTGAGCTGGCTCCTGGATCCGGGCGCGTCGCCGCGACCGGGGCTGGCTGCGACGATCCCGACCAGCTTCCCCGCGATCGCCGCATCGTCGCTGGGACGCGACAGCCAGTCGACGACGTTCTTCGTGACGCCCGGCATCGAGCGGTTGAACTCGGGGGTGAAGATGATCAGGGCCTCGGCCGCGGCAACGGCCTTCCTGAGCGAGACGACCGCGTCGGGCTCGCCGTCGCCCTCCAGGTCCTGATTGAACAGCGCAACATCGACGATCGGTGCCTCGACGAGCGACACGCCCGCGGGCGCGAGGTCGACCGCGGCGTCGAACACGGCGCGGTTGAACGAGGCGGAACGAAGGCTGCCGATCACGGCGGCGATCGACAACGGTGGAGGGTGGGCAGTGCTCATGAGTCGTCCCAACGTCGGTCGCGGGCCGAAGATTCCGCGGCGGCCGGTACGTTGACGGCCATGTCTCACGGGCGCCGGCTGGCCTCTGCCGCACTCATCGTCGTCGGCTGCATCGCACTCGACCAGATCACCAAGGAGTGGGCGCTCAACCGCCTGTCCGACGGCAGCCGGATCGAGATCGTGCCGACCCTCGAGTTCGACCTGGCGTTCAACAGCGGGTTCTCGTTCAGCACCGGCAGCGGGAGCGGCAACCTCGTCGGCCTGTTGGTGATCGCCCTGTCGATCTTCATCGCGGTGCAGATCTGGCGCGAGGCGCGGCCGATCCGGACCTGGCTCTACGCCGCGATCCTCGGCGGCGCGCTCGGCAACCTGCTCGATCGCGTGTTCCGCGCCGACGAGGGGTTCCTGTCCGGCAAGGTCGTCGACTTCATCGACGTCACCTGGTACGCCGTGTTCAACGTGGCCGACATGTTCGTCGTCTGCGGGTGCATCGTGTTCGTCATCGACGAACTGGTACACAGCCGACGGGCCACGAAGACCGAGGACGAACCTCGGGAACCAATGACCGCGCCCTGACGTTCAGTCACCGTGACAAACGTTCAGCGAACGACCGCCCCCGAGCGGGTCGCGGTGCTCAAGCACCGCCGCGGCAACCGTTGGATGCACTGGATCAACTTCCCACTGATCGTGATCATGATCTACAGCGGCCTGCGCATCTACAAGGCCGAGGACGTCTATGCATTCGGCATCTTCGGCTGGGAGTGGTTCGGGTTCTTCCCCGACTCCTTCTACGACACGCTCGATCTCAATCGCCGACTCGCCCGTGGTCTGGCGTTCCACTTCAACTTCGCCTGGCTCTTCACCCTCAACGGGCTTGCCTATGCCGTCTACATCTGGCGGACGGGTGAATGGCGGGAGATCTTCCCGACCCGTCAACACGTCAGAGCCGTGGCTCGAGACGTGACCCACACGGTGCTGCACGATCTCCATCTCCGCAAGGAGCCACCGGCCGTGCGCGGCCGCTACAACGAGGCCCAGCGCTTCGTCTACTCCCTGGTGCTGCTCCTGGGGGCCCTGGCGATCCTCTCCGGCTTCGCGATCTTCAAACCGACACAGCTCTCGTTCCTCACGTGGATCCTCGGCGGTTACACATCGGCCCGGGTCATCCACTTCAGCGTGACGATTGCATTCGTCCTCTTCTTCGTCGTCCACATCCTCCAGGTCGTCCGTGCCGGCCGGCGGAACTTCATGAGCATGGTCACCGGCTACGAGGTCGAGGAGCGCGAGACCACCGATGCCTGAGAAGCCCGAACTCACCGAGGAGGAGTACCGGCGCCGGTCACGGCGGTCGTTGCTCGTCGGCGGAGCGGCCAGCTTCGCCGGCTACCGCGGATGGCGGTGGATCCAGGACCAGCCGGAGGTCGACAACATCCCCCAGGTGCTGCGCAACGGCCACGAGTTGAACGAGTCGATCTGGTCGTCGCTGTTTCGCGACGACCACCTGGCCCGTACCTTCTCGCGCGACTCGGCATCGGTCCTTCGGGTCAACGGCACCATCGGCCTGCGCGACGAGATCGACCTCGAGACATGGCGCCTCGAGGTCTTCGGCCCCGACGGCGCGCCGCTGGGCACCCACACACTCGACGACATCAAAGCCCTGCCGCAGCACGAGATGACGATCGAACACAAGTGCATCGAGGGCTGGGCCCAGATCACCAACTGGGGTGGACCCCGGTTCGCCGACTTCATGGCCCGCTACGACGACCAGCTCCCCGACGAGATCACCGACGTCTACCTCGAGACACCCGACCGCGGGTACTACGTCAGCGTCGACATCGAGACCATGCGCCACGACCAGACGCTGCTCGCCCACGAGAACCTTGGTGTCCCGATCAGCCTGCGCAACGGGGCGCCGCTCCGACTCGCCACGCCACTGAAGTACGGCATCAAACAGATCAAGCGCATCGGCCGGATCCACTTCCGCACCGCACAGGCGGCCGACTACTGGGGCGAGCGCGGCTACGACTGGTACGCCGGCCTGTAGCGGGTGTCAGACCCCCGCCACACCGGTGTCAGACACCCGCTACAGCGCACGAAGGGCGTCGAGGAAGAGTGCCGGATCGGGACGGAATCGATAGTTGTCGGTCTCGTGGGAGAAGCGGACCACCCCTTCCGCATCGAGCACGATCGCGGTGGGGAGCACGGACTCGCCCTCGCCGACGACACCCAGCGGGGCGCCGCCGGGATGTTGGATACCGAGCAGACGAGCCGCGGTATTGTCGACGTCGACGAGGAAGCTCATCGGCGCATCGAAACGGGCCGCGAGTTTCGCTGACTCCTCAGCCGGCTGCGGGCTGACCAGGACGACGCGGGCACCGAGCGCCTCGATGTCTCGATACCCCTCGGCCAACTCCTTCACCTGCACGTTGCAGAGCGGACACCAGTTGCCGCGATAGAAGAGCAACACGGTCGCGCGACCGGCCCACGACATCGAGCTCACCGACGCACCGGCCAGATCGGTGAATTGCAGCTCGGGGAACGGCGAGCCGATCGCGAGCGCGGCGCTGGGCGTGCGACCGTTCCGCGAGTACCAGAAGACGTAGACGAGGAGCAGGGCGAAACACGCCAGCGCCAGCACGACCGCGCCGACACCTTGCGTCAGCGCGATCACGACGCCCACCGCACCGACGACGATGGCGGGGGCTGCATTGACGTTTCGCCATCGCTTCAGACCGACGAGACCGAAGAGCAGGAACTGGCCGGCCGCGGTGACAGCCACGCCCCACCACCCGGTCACGAGGCCGGCGACGACCACGGCGATGTTGCCGACCAGGAGTGGGACGATGAACACCCGCTTGACCTTCGCCTGCCAGTCGTTCTCGAGACCTGTCATACGTGCCATGTCGTCTCGCTCGCCCCGGTCAGCTTCCTGGACCGGAACGGTCCAACGCACCGAAGAACCCGTCGACCCGGTTGATCAGCCCCGAGTCGTCGTCGACGGTCACCACATCGAGCCCGCGGATCAACAGCTCGCCGGGTGACGACGTGATGTACCACTCGTAGCGGTGGCGCCCGTTGTGACTGTCGACATTGCTGCCCAGCCCGAGGTCGGCATCGGGGTACGTGGCTCTGAACTCGCGGACGTTCGCCTCCAGCCCATCGCGTCCGGTGTGTTGGTGCACCGGGTCGACCCACCAGCAGTCGTCGCCGACACAGCGGTCGAGGTGGGCCCGGATCTCGGCCGGATCACGCTCGTTCCACATGCGCAGATAGTGCCGCAGCACCTCGGGCACGTCGGGCGGTGGTTCAGGGTTCATTCGGAAACCTCGGGGTTGGACGGAAGCGCCGCTCGCAACACCGACTCGGTGAAACGGTCGGCCGGGAGCAGTGATTCGATGCGCAGCTCCTCGAGCGTGATGTCGAACGGTGCGCCGATCGTCGCGATCATCGAGATCAGGCGCAGCGTTCCCGCCGGCGTCTCGAGCTGCGTGGGCAGCATCAGGTCGTTGCCGGTCGGCAACGGAGGACGCCCCGGCAGGTCGGCGACACCGGGGTACGTGCGGGCTTCGGCGAGCAGATCGGTGAGGCGACTGTCGAAGGGTCGGTCGATGATCTCGCGTTCGAGGCGGTGCAGCAGCACCGTGGCGAACCGCTCCCACTCGTGGACCTTCGAACGGATGCCGTCAGGATGGAAGCAGGTGCGCATCACGTTGCGCGACACCTCGATCGGCGGATCGACCTCCGCGAGCGCGGCCAGCCCCAGCGACGCCGGATTGGCCATCACCAGGTCCCAACCACGATCGACGACATACACGGGGATGTGGCCGTGTGCCGCCAGTACCGCGTCGAGCGTGTGCCGGACCTCGTCGAGGTCGGGGTCGTCGAGCCCGCGCTCGACATACTCGGGAGCGAACCCGGCCGACGCGAGCAGCGCGTTCTGGTCGCGTAGCGAGAGGTCGAGCGAACGGCCGAGATGCAGCACCATCTCGCGGCTGGGCTTGGACTTCCCGGTTTCCAGGAAGCTGAGGTGACGCTGCGACACGTCGGCCGCGGCCGAGAGCGCCAGCTGGCTGTGGCGCCGAGCCTCCCGCCATCGACGGAGTTCGTCTCCGAACGTGATCACGGGCACAGCACTGCGCGGCATGGCGTCATCGTAGGGATGCTCAGGTCACCGGGACGATTACCTGTTGCGTCATCGCCATCATCCCCGAGGGGCGCGACCCTCAGCGCATGAACGACACACCGACACTCCCGCTTCGCCGACTGCGGCGCACACTGCAAGCCAACGCCATGTTCTCGATCGTCAGCGGAACGACGGCGCTCATCGCCGGCTCGTGGGTCTCACGCACACTCGGCATCGACCACGTGGCCCTCACCCGCGTCCTCGGCGCCGGTCTCGTCGCCTTCGCCGCGATCGTGTTCGCGACGGCACGAGCCGACGCGGGGCGACTCCGGCGCGACTCACTGCTGGTCTCGCTGGCCGATGCCGGATGGGTCCTCGGCACGGTCGTCGTCGTGACGACGGGGATCCTCACGCCGACGGGGGACCTGGTTGCGGTGGTCATCGCGGTGATGGTCGCCGACTTCGGCACCGCCCAGTACTGGTTCCGTTCACGGTCGACGGCAGTCCGGCGGCCGCTCGGCGCGGCCACCGTCTGAAGCACCCCGATACGCTCCCCCGGGTGAGCGATCTCGACGACCACGAACTGATGGGCCTCGCCCTCGAGGAGGCGGCGCTGGCCACCGGCCACGGCGACGTTCCGGTCGGCGCCGTGGTCGTCGTCGACGGCCGCGTCGTCGCCCGCCGACACAACGAACGCGAGGCGACGAACGACCCGACGGCCCATGCCGAGCTCCTCGCCGTTCGCGACGCCGCCGAGGCCATCGGCTCGTGGCGGCTGACCGATGCGACCGTCGTCGTCACCCTCGAGCCGTGCCCGATGTGCGCCGGCGCACTGCAGCAAGCCCGCGTGGGCCGCGTCGTCTTCGGCGCCGCCGACATGAAGGCCGGCGCGTGCGGTTCGCTCTACAGCCTCGGCAGCGACCCGCGCCTCAATCACGAGTTCGTCACGACCCACGGAGTCCGCGCCGACGAATGCGCCCGCCTGCTGACCGACTTCTTCGCCGACCGGCGAGACCGGGGCGCGGTGAGCTGACGCCGCGGGATTCGCCGCATGATGCGGTCAATACGTGTCGGCGTCGGTTGCTCCCCGCTAGCCTCGGTCCCGGAAGGTTGCCAGAGCGGACGAATGGGGCGGCCTCGAAAGCCGTTGTGGCCTTCGGGTCACCATGGGTTCAAATCCCATACCTTCCGCCACGAACCGCCGTCTACCGGGTACTGCCCGGTAGGCGGCGGTTTCGCGTCGGGCGACGGAATGCCGGCCGCGCTAGGGCATCAGGCCGGAGTTGTCCTTTCCGGCCTTCTTGTCCTTCTTGGACTTGCGCTTCTCTTTGGCGGTCTTGGCGGCAGGAGTCTTCGCGCTCCGCCCACCCTTGTCTTTGCCGGCCATGGTGGCCTCTCTCCGGGCGACGGATTGCCGGCCGGACACCACTCTCCCACACGAGGATGCTCGATCCCCCAGGAGACGATGACCGCACCCTTCGGTTCCCTCGTCGTGCTCGGGAGATTCCCCCTCGCGACGAAACCGACTGCGCGTAAAGTGAACGCACTTCACACCCTCGATGAGAAAGCGCGCCACGCCGATGTCCCCGACCGTGGGCCCTTGCACCGCATCCACCGCAAAGGGCGGCCGGTGAACGCGAACGTGGCCCGTTTCGCCGCCGTGGTCGCCGCGATCGCGGGCGCCGTCTACTTCTGGCGCCGATCGCAGCGGTCGGGCAGTCCGACCGAAGAGTTCTGAGTCCGGCCGGCGCGCCCCCCGGCCATTCCCATGCTTCGCACGATCGAACACACCGCCTTCGTCCGCCGGAACTTCGCCGATGTGGCGTGGCTCCTGGAGCGCCACGGCGACGAGATCCTCGCCCACGTCGCCGGTGCTGCGGTCGCTCGATCGGCCGAGATCCAGGAAGCGGCCGACGATGCGGTCCTCGGGTTCGACCGCGGTCATCCGATCTCGCTCAACGCCGGCCCGCTCGACGTCGGCCCACAGCATGCGGTACTGGAGTTCACCTGGGAGGGCAACGCAGCCAAGCGGCTCCTCGTGAACACGGCCATCCGCCTCGACATCCGGCCGCTGGTTCGACGGGGCCCGGGTGCGACCACCGAGATCTGCCTCCGCGCCACCTATCAGCCGCCCACCGCACACCGCCGATCACCTGAGACCGTCCTCTTCGGTCGCCGGGTGGTGAAGGCGGCGCTCCGCGAGTTGCTCGACGTCCTCGTTCGCCTGCTCGAGGAGTACGAGGAGAGCCCTCTGTCGCGCTGAGGATCTAGCGTGGCCGAATGCACCGTCCGGAACCGCCACCGATTCCGCGCCAGGCCGACGAACGCACCACCCTGAACGCGTTCCTCGACTTCTACCGCGCCGCGCTCCTCGACCGAGCCCATGGCCTGTCGGCAACACAACTCCGGGCGTCGCTCCCGCCGTCGACGCTCTCGTTGTCACGACTGATCGGCCACATGGCGTTCGTCGAGGCGGTCTGGTTCCGGGAGCGTTTCGACGGCGATGCCATGCCCGAACCGTGGGCATCGCTCGACTTCGCGGCTGATCACGACGCCGAGATGACACTGGCCCAGAGCTGGTCTCGCGAGCAGCTCGTCGCCGTGTTCGAGGAGGCCGTCGCCGATGCGCGGGCGCGGGTCACCCGGGCCGCATCCCTCGACGACCTCAGTAGCCGCACCCACCCCTCCGGTGAACACTGGAGCCTCCGGTGGATCCTGGTCCACATGATCGAGGAGTACGCCCGTCACTGCGGCCACGCCGATCTCATCCGCGAATCGATCGACGGGGACACCCTTGGCTGAGAACGCACCGGCTGACGAAACGATCGTCAATCTGGCCCTGACCGACAGCCGGGCCCCGCGCGCCGCGCCCCCGTACCCCGCCGGTGCACCCAACGTCGTCGTGATCGTGCTCGACGATCTCGGATTCGCCCAGCTCGGCTGCTACGGATCCGACCTCGACACTCCCAACATCGACCGACTCGCCGAGCGGGGTCTGCGGTTCACCAACTTCCACACAACCGCGGTCTGCTCGCCGACCCGGGCGTGTTTGTTGACCGGGCGCAACCACCACCGTGTCGGGATGGGCATGCTGCCCGATCTCCCCGTCAACTTCCCGGGCTACACCGGTGTCTTCCCCGAGTCGGCAGGCACGCTCGCCGAGATCCTCGCCGACCACGGCTACGCGACGACCGCGATCGGCAAGTGGCATCTCGTGCCGCGCGACCAACGCGCCACCGGCCCCTACGACATGTGGCCGACCGGGGTCGGATTCCAGCGCTACTACGGCTTCCTCAACGGCGAGACCAATCAGTGGACACCCAACCTCGTCCGAGATCAGCAACACGTCGAACCGCCTCGTACGCCGGAGGAGGGCTACCACCTCGACGCCGATCTCGCCGACGAGGCCATCGCCCAACTGCGTGAGCTCCGGAACACCAACACCGACCGGCCGTTCCTCCTCTGGTACGCGACCGGCTCGCCCCATGCCCCCCACCAGGTTCCGCCCGAGTGGATCGAGCGCTTCGCGGGGCGATTCGACCGGGGGTGGGACGTGTGGCGCACCGAGACGTTCGCCCGTCAGAAGGCCCTGGGTGTCGTACCGAGGGACGCAACGCTGTCGGCCCGGCCCGACTGGGTCGAGGCGTGGGACGACATCGACCCCCAACGTCAGCGGCTCTACGCCCGGATGATGGAGGTCTTCGCCGCGTTCGTCGCCCATGCCGACCATCACATCGGCCGGGTGCTCGACGAGATCGATGCCGCGGGCCAGACCGACAACACCATCGTGTTGCTCGTGTCGGACAACGGCGCGTCGGCCGAGGGCGGCCCCAACGGATCGTGGAACCAGCTCCGCCACTACATCTCCGACGATCCCGACGACATCGACGACGAACTCGCCCACATCGACGACCTCGGCGGGTTCGATTCGAGCGGCCATTACCCCTGGGGTTGGGCCCTCGCCGGCAACACCCCGTTTCGACGGTGGAAGCGCTACACCTTCGAGGGTGGAGTGCGCGATCCCCTGATCGTCTCGTGGCCGGGAGGTCTCGGATCCGGCGGCGGACTGCGCGACCAGTACGTGCACGCGGTCGACGTGCTCCCCACGATCCTCGACCTGCTCGGCATCGACGCTCCCCGCGTTCGCCGGGGTGTCGAGCAGATGTCGATCGACGGTGTGTCGATCCGACGGGCGCTTCTCGACCCGCGCGCACCGGATCCTCGGACCCGGCAGTACTACGAGTGCTGGGGCAGCCGAGCGATCTATGCCGACGGCTGGAAGGCGGTGACCAACCACGTCAACCAGCTCACGGCAGCCGAGCGCGACAACGTGACCGGAAGCGCGGACTTCGCGGCCGACAAGTGGCATCTGTTCGACACCGAGAGCGACTTCAGCGAATCGGTCGATCTGGCCGCCGAGCTTCCCGACAAGCTGGCCGAACTCGTGGCCCTCTGGGACGTCGAAGCCGCGGCCAACCAGGTCCTGCCGATCGACGACTCACGCGACAACAAGTTCCCTCACCTCCACCTCCACTGGATGGTGTTCACGACCGAGCACCACCTTCTCCCCGGCGACAAGGTCCACGAGACCCACGCGCCGATGCTCATGATGGGCGGCCGGTTCACCGCGCTGTTCTCCGAGGGCCTCACCGGCGACGAATCGGGGGTCCTCTGTGAGCAGGGCGACCATCTCTGCGGTTGGGCGTACTACCTGCACGGGGGTGAGCTCCGCTGGGTGCTGTCGTTCGACGGCGACACCGCGCGAGTCGTCGGGCAGGTTCCGCCGGGCAGCCGCTCGCTGACCGTCTCGCTGCGGCCCGCCGGCGGGCGGTTCGATGTCGAACTCCGCGCCGACGACCTCGTGATCGCCTCGGGGACGTCGGGCACGCCCCCGGCCACGTTCAGTCCCGACGGGTCGTTCCTCACCGTCGGCTACGCCCGACCGTTCCCGGTCAGCAACGACTTCGTCCCGCCGGCCAAGGCCCCGGCGTCGTTCGCCGGACTCCGAGCCGATGTCGGCGCGCCGCCCCCACTCGACTTCGCCGCAGAGTTCGAGCGGGTGATGCGTCACCAGTGACCCGGGTCCGCCGGCCGACTCGTGCGCATGATCGTGAGTTCGCGCGAAGCTTCCGAAACGCCGAACTCATCGCGGTGTCGATCGATCGGCGACACCCTCGGCCGACCGGAGGAGCAGACATGACCGAGAGCCGGATGACCCGCCGCACGTTCGTCGCCGGTGCTGCCGCTGGGGCGGTCCTGCTCAGCCGGGCCGACACGACCGCGGCACGCACCCGTCCCGCCATCGCCGACTACCCCTTCACCCTGGGCATCGCCTCCGGAGACCCGCTCGCCAACGGCGTCGTGATCTGGACCCGGCTCGCGCCGAGCCCGACCGAGGGCGGCGGGATGCCCGACGACACGTACCTCGTCGAGTGGGAGGTCGCCTCCGACGCGTCGATGGCCCATGTCGTCCGCAGGGGATGGAGCCGAGCCCAGAAGCGACACGGTCACTCCGTGCACGTCGACGTGCGGGGGCTCCGACCCGACCGCGAGTACTGGTATCGATTCCGCGTGGGCAGCCACGTAACCCCCGTCGGGCGCACCCGCACCACGCCGCGCGCCGACGCCCGACCGGCAGACCTGGTGTTCGGTCTCGTCTCCTGCCAGCGCTACAACGCCGGCTTCTACACCGCCTACGACGATCTCGTGGACGCCCAGCCCGATCTGGTGGTCCATGTCGGCGACTACATCTACGAGTCGCCCGGCGGAGGGGTACGAACTGACCCGCTCCCGGAGTCGATCACGCTCGACGAGTACCGCAACCGATACGCCCTCTACAAGAGCGACCCATCGTTGATGGCCGCGCACGAAGCCGCACCGTGGCTGTTCACGTGGGACGACCACGAAGTGGAGAACAATCACGCGGGCCTCGTCCCCGAGGTGGGCAGCTCGACGCCGGATCCGGCGGCGTTCAGGGCCCGCCGGGCGGCCGCCTACAAGGCGTATTGGGAGCACATGCCGTTCCGTCGCCGCGCACCACGTGGTGCGGACTTCTCCATCCACCGTCAGATTCCCTGGGGTCGACTCGCCGATTTCTTCGTGCTCGACACGCGCCAGTTCCGCGCCGACCAGTGCGGCGAGGTCGGACCCGCCTGCGACCCGGTCGAGGACGAGTCCCGCGAGATGCTCGGCCGAGGGCAGCGCCAGTGGCTCCATCGTGGGATCTCCCGCTCGAAGGCCGACTGGTCGGTTCTCGCGCAACAGGTCGTCTTTTCGAAGATGGACCTCATCCCCGGCCCGCAGGAGCTCTACAACCTCGATCAGTGGGACGGCTACGTCCACGCCCGCGACCAGGTCCTCGAGACGATGCGGACCCGCCGACCCCACGACAACATCATCCTCACCGGCGACATCCACGCGAGCGGGGTGTCCGACGTCCTGACCGACTACGACGATCCGGGGTCGGCCCCGATGGGAGCCGAGTTCGTCGGCACATCGATCTCCTCCTCGGGCAACGATCTGCTCGGAGCGTTGCTCCCGCTGATCACCGCGGAGAACGCCCACATCAAGTGGGCCGACAATGCGAAGCGGGGCTGGGTGAAACACACGGTGACGACCGACGAATGGCGGGCCGACTACCGCCACGTCGACGACGTCAGCGTCGCCGGTTCCCCGGTCCGAACCGCGACGTCCTGGTTGGTCCCCCGCGGTGGGGGCGTGGTGCCCGCATAGCTCCGCTCGCGCGCCGGTGTCGGGGTTCGTCGGGTTGCGGTTGCCCGAACCCGACACTGAGCGTATGGTTCCGCCCGGCCGGGTTGGGAGAACGGAAACACGACCAATGGTGTTCGAGTCGCGTCCCAGCGCCGACCTTCTGCAGACCGGGGATGCCCCTCCGTGCCGCATCGAGGAGCAGGGTGACGCCCCCGTGCTCGGTTCCGGCTGCGAAGGCAGCGCCGAGATCGCCGGGCAGCCGCGGGTCTACGACCACGAAGCCTGCGCCGGCTGGTGGCCCGAGCCCGGTCATCCAGCCCAGGCTCCCGGCTTCCGCTGCAGCTGCACGTGCCACGGCTCGGGCAACGGCTGGATCGGCTGGGATCGACACCTCGACGGCTGACCAAGGCCGGCGGTGACTCAGCCCCTGGAGGACCTGTCGGGATCGAGCTCGCGCATGACGCCCTCCTGCGCCACCGAGGCCAGGTGGGTGCCGGCCCGATCGAAGATGGCACCGCGGGCGAATCCGCGGGCACCGAATGCGCTGGGGCTGTCCTGATGGAAGAGCAGCCAGTCGTCGAGCTTCACCGGACGATGGAACCAGAGCGCGTGGTCGAGGCTCGCCAGCATCACCCCCGGTGCATCGCGGCGCCGGTGGGGCCGATACATGTTGTCGACGAAGGCGATGTCGGACGCGTAGGTGACGAGCTGGGCGTGGATGTCGGGATCGTCGGGCACCTCGCCGTTGGCTCTGATCCACACCGGATTCGGTTCGGTGCTCGGCTCTCCCGAGAACATGCTGTGGGGCAGGCCGGAACGGGTCTCGATCGAACGCTCGCGCAACAGCCACTCGCGACGTTCCTCGGGGATCTTCCCCTTCAGCTGCTCGGCCCGATCGGCCCACGTGGGCAGGGTCTCGGGGTCGTCCACCACAGGCATCGGGTCCTGATGCTCGTAGCCCTCCTCGGCGACGTGAAACGAGATCGAGGTGTTGAAGATCGCCTTGCCGTTCTGGAGGGCGACGACCCGCCGTGTGGTGAACGAGCGGCCGTCGCGGATCCGATCGACGGTGTAGGTCACCGGCGTCTTCGGATCGCCCCCGCGAAGGAAGTAGCCGTGCAGGCTGTGGACCCGGTGCTCCTCGACCGTGCGCTGGGCCGCGCAGAGCGCCTGGGCCGCCACCTGCCCACCGAAGAGGCGGAACCAGTCGCTGGTCTCGTTCTGTCCCCGAAAGATGTCGGCGTCGATTCGTTCGAGATCGAGGATGTCGAGGAGATGGTCGAGGGCCTTTCCCATGAACGAGCACCGTATCTCCGACGTAGGATCGCGCCGTGCCCGACGCGACCACCGCCCTCGTGTTCTCCGGAGCCGCGCTGGCCCTGCTGCTGATTCCGGGCCCGGCGGTGCTCTACATCGTCGCCCGCAGCGCCAGCCAGGGACGGCGGGCGGGTCTGGTCTCGGTGATCGGCATCCACGTGGGAACGCTCGTGCACATCGCGGCGGCCGTGCTCGGGCTGTCCGCCCTGATCGTCGCGTCGGCGACCGCGTTCACCGTGATCAAGCTCGCCGGCGCGGCCTACCTCGTGTATCTCGGCATCACGACCCTGCGTCACCGCCGGATGCTCGTCGATGCAACTCCCGAATCGCTGCACCGTTCGCC
Organism: Acidimicrobiales bacterium; assembly: GCA_041394245.1. NCBI lineage: Bacteria > Bacillati > Actinomycetota > Acidimicrobiia > Acidimicrobiales > Acidimicrobiales bacterium. The sequence continues at coordinate 671,719 of JAWKIR010000003.1, read as the reverse complement.
ACGACGGGTGTTCACCGACGGCGTGGTGCTCAACATCTTGAACCCGAAGACCGCCGTCTTCTTCCTGGCCTTCGTTCCGCAGTTCGTCGATGTCGATGCCGGCAACACCACCGCCCAGGTGATCGCCCTCGGCCTGCTCTTCATCGCCCTCGGACTCGTGACCGATGGCGCCTACGCCCTCGCCGGGAGCTGGATCGGTTCCCGTCTCCGGCGTTCGCCCCGCCTCGCGCGACGCAGCGAGACGACCGCCGGCGTCGTCTATCTGAGTCTCGGCCTCACCACCGCGCTGGCCGGCCGGTCGGCCTAGCCCAGCTCCAGGTCTTCGGCACCGACCAAACCACCGTCGGCGTCGGACCAGCGGAACAGCTTCGCGGAATCGCTGGTGTCCCACTTCGTCGAGCTCACCGAGGCAGCCCGGCTCCCAGCGGTCTCGAACGACCCGATGTCGTCGAGCGCGGCCGTGAAGCTCTCGACGGTGAGGTCGGCCCCGGCAGCGGTCGCGGCGAGGTCGAAGATGTCGAGGGCGGCACACGCCAGAACCACCTGGCCGAGGTTGGTGAGGTCGTCCTCGCCCGGATTCGCGAGCGCGGGTTCATCGGGCCGTGCCGTGTTCCAACGGTCGACGCACTCGGTCGTCGGCCCGTGGCCTGCTTCGTACAGATCACCACCGGTCTCGGACAGCACCAGCCGCACGTTGCGGATCTCTTCGTCGGTCGCTCCCTGGTCGTAGATGAAGTCGGCGAGCACGTCGGGCGACGCCGTCCACACGGGAATGCCGAAGCCGGCACGGTTGAACGCCGCCAAGAAGGCGACATTGTCCCCGAGATTGACCACGCCCGTCACCTCGTCGGCTTTGAAGCGTTCGATCGTGCGGTCGAGTTCGGACGCCAGCGCCGTCTGATCGGCTTCGTCGGCGAGTTCGACGCTCTGGACGACGCGAACCGCACCCCGGGACTCCAGCTCAGCCGCGAGCGAGGCGACGCGGTTCTCGTCGGCGCCGTGTACGGCGAGCACCCCACCCTCGATGGCGCCGTCGAGTTCCAGCGCGGCGACGATGGCGCCATCGGTTCGACTCGGAACACGGCCCGGATAGATGAAGGGGACGGCCGAGCGATCGAACACCTCGTCGGTGAGATCACCGCTCGGCGCCCCGATGAACGGCGTCTCGCCGAACTCGGTGTAGCAGAGCACGTTCTCGGGGGGACGCGTCGTGCCGAGTACGGCGAAGACCTCCTCGTCCTCGATCAGCTCGGCGCAGACTCGGTCCGCAGCGGCCGGATCGACCGGCGAGACCAGCTCGTACACCGGCTCGATCCGGCGACCGAGGATGCCGCCCGAGTCGTTCATCTCGTCGATGACGACCTGGTAGTGCTGGGTGTGGTCGCCGTAGCCGACATCGACACCGAGCTCGAGAATCGCGTCGAGATCGAACAGGACGATTCCCACCTTGATCGAGTTCTCGGTGACCCCGCGAGCGCTGGCGGTGAGCTCCACCGGTGCCTCGGTGGTCGTCGAGGCGGGCTCGTCGTCGGGTGGGGTCGAGTCGTCGGCAGCGACCGTGTCGGTCGGGCTCGGATCGTCTGCGCCGATCGAACCCTGATCGTCGCCGCACGATGCCCCGACCAGAGCCATCGTCGCGACGAGCGCAACCATCATGCGAATTCCTCGTGTCCCCATCGAGGAAACCTAGGCGGGGGGTGGCACCGCCGTCGAGCGATGGACGAGCGTGAGCAACGCCATACCGAGCACACAACCTGCGGCGTACCGGAGGAGATCGACCCAGAGGAAACCTCGGCCCAGCACCAGGGCGGCGAGGTCGTTGGACCGGAGATCGTCGAGCCATGCCGGATTCCAGAGCTGCGACGCCTCGACGGCCGTCGCGATCGCATAACCGCCGATCGCCGACTCGAGCGGCCGACGGCTCGGCACGAGCACACCGAGTGCGAGCACCACCGCGGTCGCCCACAGGACATCGCCGGCATGGTCCTCGATCAGTCCGGGCATCGCGTCGACCCGACGGGTGGCGAGGCCGGCAGCCACGACGATCCCCAGTGCCGCGAGCACCGGTCCGCGCGCCCCGATCGGCCGCACCGGGCGGATCATGTCGCCATCTCGGCCACCACCCGCGCGAGGTCGTGACGTTCGCGGAATCGCGCGATCGACACGACCCACCGCAGGGGCCAGCCCGGCCGTGCGATGCGGTGCGCCAGCTCGGTCATCTCACGATCGCGCTGGGCTTCGAGCGCAGCGCGACCCGAGGGCGGCTGGCTGCTGAGGACCGAGGCGAACTCCCAGGCAGCGGCGCGGGCGTGGCGCAGGCTGAACGTGACGAGCGCCTCGTCCAAGCGGAGGCCGACGACGTCGATCGCGCGTGCGCTGAACGAGACCGACGAGATCGCCCGCTGCATCCGGTCGACCAGTTCGGCGAGGACGTCGTTGATCCGCTCGAAGTCGTCGCGGAGCGAGTCGATGTCGCCGGGCTCGGTGGCCAACGCCGCCGCGATGCCGAGGTCGAGGTTGATGTGGGCGTTGATGCCGAGCAGGAGATGCTGCGCGGCCAGGTGTCGGCGGCTGCTCCCGGTCTCGAACGCAACGCGCCACACCGCCGGGACCTCGGTGCCGGCCTGCCACCCCGCCGCGGCGTCGAGGTAGCGCCGGGCGAAGAGCACGTCGAAGCGCTCCATGCGAGCCCCGTCGGCGAACTCTCCGGCGGCGATGCCGTCGCGCACCCGAGCCGTCACGGCGCGGTAGACGACCGCGAAGTAGCCGCAGGGGTCGTTCAGGGTGAGACACCGCTCGATCTCGGCATCGAGCGCGTCGATCGCCTGGTCGATCGTCACGATCGTGGGTGCATCGGTCATCACGCCGGACGGTATCCCCCGACGGTCGAGCCCGGAGCGACGGTCCGCGCACATCCGGCCCGATCGGATGCGCTCCTCCCCGGTGGCGAGGTGCCCGAGCGGGGCGCAGGTGGTCGGCCGTAGGGTGGAGGAGTGATTCTCGCCGAACTCGAAGAGGTCCTCCGATCGCGTCGCACCGCGAATCCGGACGAGTCCTACACCGCGCAACTCCTCGCCGATCCCGAACTCGCCCAGCGCAAGATCATGGAGGAGGCGTTCGAGGTCTGTCTCGAACTCGGTCGCCCCACCAACGACCCGGCCCTGACCGCACAGGAGGCCGCCGACCTGATCTACCACTTGATGGTCGGTCTCGTCGCGGTCGACGTCCCCCTCAGCGACGTCTTCGCGGTACTCGAGGCTCGACGATCGTGAGCGCCCGCGTCGCCGTGCCGTCGAAGGGTCGTCTGCGCGACCGTGTGTTCGACCTGCTCCGTCACGCGGGCTACAACCTGCGCCAACTCGGCACCGAGAACGCCGCCCTCGTGGTGGAGGACATCGAGTTCATCGAGATGCGCCCGCGAGACGCTGCCGCCTGGCTGCGGGCCGGACGACTCGATGCCGCGTTCATCTCCACCGACACCGCGCTCGAGAACGAGATCGAGGACTGGCCGGCGATCGACCTCGGCTTCTCCCGCTCCGACCTCGTCGTCGCGTGCCGCACCGACGCGCCCTACACCTCCGTCGCCGATCTCTCGGGACGCACCGTCGCCACACATCTGCCGAACTGGACACGGCGGTGGTTCGCGTCGAAGGGCGTCGACATCGAGGTCGTCGCCATGGGCGGTTCCCTGGAGGGCATCTGCGCCCGGGGGTTGGCCGACGCGATCGTCGACCTCCGCGAGACCGGCAACAGTCTCCGCCGCAACTCGCTCCACGCGATCGAGGTCGCCGCGGCGTGCCAGGCCGTGTTCGCCCACCCCGGCACGACCGAGTCCCCCGAGGTGGCCGGCCTGCTCCTGCGGATGGAGGCAGCCCGCGCCGCGACGAGCCATCAGTACCTCGTGTTGCACATCCCGCCCGAGCAGGTCGACCAGCTCGGCACGATCTTCCCCGGCCTGGCCGCCCCGACCCTGCTCCCCCTCGCCGGACGCGACGATCTCGTCGCCGTGCATCTCGTGGTGCAGCACGACCAGCTGTGGGCCCGCCTCGGTGATCTCCGCGAACTCGGCGCCACCGGCATCGTGGCCCTCCCGACCAACGCCATCCTGGAGTGACCACATGGCCCGCTATTCCGACCTGCCCATCGTCTCGGTGTCGACCGAGGTCGCCGCACCGCCGGCGGTGCTCTGGCCGTTGATCACCGACATCGACCTCCCCGCCCGCTTCTCGACGGAGTTCCAGGGCGGCGAGTGGGTCGAGCCCTTCACCGGACCCGAGGTCGGTGCCCTGTTCGACGGCACCAACGAGCATCCGGTCGTTGGCCGGTGGACGGTGCGGTGCTGCGTGTCGGTCTGCGAACCGCAACGGGCCTTCGGATGGGACCCCGGCGGACCCGACGCGACGCTGTCGAAGTGGCGGTTCACGCTCGATCCACACGGCGACACCACGACGCTCACGTTCACCGCGCAGATGGGACTCGGACCGTCCGGGCTCACCCCGATGCTCGAGGCCCGGCCCGACCGCGAGGAGCAGATCGTCGAGCACCGGCTCGACGAGTGGCGCGTCAACATGGAAGCCACCGTCGAGGGCATCAAGAACCTGGCCGAGGCCTGATCACACCGTCCCCGTCGCGGGCTGTACGGAACGCCAGCTGCGGATGATCGCGGCGACGGCGGCGTCGACGTCGTCCACGGAGGCGAGTGTGTCGGAGCAGCTGATCCGCATGGCGAGTCGGCCCTTCCAGGTCGTGCTGCCGGCCCACGCGGTGCGATCGGCCTGGACCGCGGCGATGACGGCCGCCGTCGTCGTGTCGTCGCCGAACGCCACCAGCGTCTGATTGAGGGCCTGCGGCGCGAGTACTTCGGCGCCGGCCGCCCCGAGCGCATCGGCCATGCGCGCCGCCAGCGCGCAGGTGTGGTCGACCATGTCGGCCACTCCACGGCGTCCCTTGGTTGCGAGCACCGCCCACGCCTCCACGGCCCGGGCCCGCTGCGACATCTGCAGGCCGAGGTGCATCGACGCCCGCTCGGCGTCGGCCGGGAGATACGCCGCGTTCATCGCCATCGCGCGACGCAGGTCCTCCCCGCGCCGACAGATCGCGATCGCCGAGTCGTAGGGGACGTTCAACCACTTGTGGGCATCGACCGCCCACGAGTCGGCCCCGTCGACACCGTCGACCAGTCGTCGATGCGTCGGCGAGGCCGCGGCCCACAGGCCGAAGGCGCCGTCGACGTGCAGCCAACCCTGCGCTGCGCCGGTGAGCTCCGCGATCGGAGCGAACGGGTCGCTGTGGCCGGTGTTGACGTTGCCGGCCTGCACGAGCACCAGGGCGAAAGGATCGAGGGGCGGCATCGCGTCGACACGGACCCGCCCGGACTCGTCGGTCGGCACCATCGTGATGGCCCCGGTGCCGAGCCCGGCCACACGCAACGCCTTCAGCACCGCGATGTGGATCTCCTCGGACGCCACGAGCTGGATCGGAGGTGCGCCGATCAGGCCCCGCTCACCGACGTCCCATCCCTGCGCGGCCAGGAGTGCGTCGCGCGCGGCGACCACGCACGTGAGGTTGGCCACCGCAGCTCCTGCGCAGAAGCCGCCGGTCGCCGAGGCGGGAAGACCGAGGATCTCGACGATCCACCTCGCCGCGATCTCGTCGAAGCGGGCCGCGGCCGGCGACATGATCGGGAGTGCGGCGTTCTGATCCCAGGCCGCCGCGAGCACGTTGGCCGCGAGGGCCTCCGGCTCGGTGCCGCCGTTGACGAACCCGAAGTACCGGCCGCCGGTGCTGCGGACGGTGGCCGGCGATCCGAGTCGGTCGAGTTCGGCGATCACCGCCGACGGGTCGGTGGGCTCGTCCGGCAGGTCCGCGGTGAGCCCGTCGAGCGCGGCCACGTCGTGCGGGCTCGGAAAGGTCGCGGCGTCGGCGGCGACATAGGTGGCCGCCCGGGCCGCGGCATCGGCCAGGAGGCGGAGTTTCTCGTCACGTCGAGTCGTGTCCATCAGCGTTGCTCGGCGAGCCAGGCCCGGTCAGGAAGCCAGGTCGGCCAACAGGGCGACGAGCGTCTGGCGAGACGCAGCGACATCGGGGGCCTGGTCGAGGATCGAGGCGGCCACGTCGTCGACGACCGCGGAAGCGTCGCGCACCAGGGTCTCCCCGTGGGGGGTGAGGCCGGCGAGGGCGAGGCGGGCGTCTCGTTCACCGCGCTGTGTCTCGACGAAGCCGAGCTTCTCGAGTGGTTGCAGGGCCCGTGTGACCCCTGAGGGCGAGAGCCCCACCCGTTCGGCCAGGTCGACGCGGCTCGCTCGCTGCTGGGGAGACCGAGCGATCGCCCGGAGCAGGCGGTACTCGGCGAACGTGATGCCGGTGACGTGCGAGAGGCCGCTCTCGAGCCGCGCGAGCAGACGATCCCAACTGTCGGCAACGGCGAGCACGAGTTCCTGGTCGGGGGAGGTTGAGAGGTCCATCGCGAGACCCTACCCCCATATGCATGCGCAATCACGGAGTTATCATGGATACTGCGGGCAGTGCCCGCACCGTGCCGTCGGCCGACAATGGGCCGAACGACCCATGAAGGGTCGGTTCCCAGGCGTCGACGCTCCCATGGGCCGTGTGGACGATTTGTCCGGAGCGGCTCAGTTCGCCGATCTCCGGGCCGAATTCAGAAGAGATGGAGCAGGACACCCCTCTCTCTTCGCGTCGCAGTCTCCCCCCGGTGAGTCGACGATCGATGCTCAAGGCGGGCGCCGTCGCGTCCGCCGGCATCTGGGTCGCGCCCTCCGTCCTGTCGCTCGAGTCGGTGGCCGCCGCCGCCGGCAGCTGCCTCAGCCCGTCCCGCCAGGTCGACTTCTCCCGCTTCGCCGGCAGCCCCCTGCCGAGCAGCTTCCTGTCCGACGACAACTCGGTGACCATCACGTTCTCGGTGCTCGACCCGTGGGGGCGCCAGCAGCCCGGCTACACCGGTGTCGCCTGGAACAGTGTGCTCAACGGGCTCGACAATCCGGTGATCACCGCCATGGAGAACGCCCGCAACGGCCAGTACGTCGACCTGATCTTCCAGTTCTCCGTGCCCGTGTGTCCCAGCTTCTCGCTCGTCGACGTCGACCGGGCGACATTCAGCTGGGAGGACACCGTCCGCGTCATCGGTTCCAACGGCGGCGGCACGATCGACCCCGCGGCCATGAACGTCGGCGGCGCCCAGGTCCAGGTCACCGCCAACACCGTGCGGGGCACCTCGTCGACGAGTTCCGCCACCGGCAACGTCGGCGTCGTCTTCGATCAGCCGATCACCCGGCTGGAGATCCGCCACCAGGACAACTCGAACTGGACCGCGTTCCAATGGATCGGCATCCACGACTTCCACTGGTGCTGATCCCCGCCCTGTGAGGGAAGCGCACGTCAGCGAGTGAGTCCGCCGCCCACCAGCGCGGCGAGCAGTTCGACGTCGGACCCTGCGGCCCGAAGCTGTTGTTGCCCACGGTCGAGCCACGCCCGCGTCGGGGCGGCGTCGAACATGCCTGCCATGCCGACGACGAAGCCGGCGCCGTAGACCGCCGCGTTGCCGCTGACCACGAACCCGAGGAAGCCGAGCAGTGCTGCGGGCTCGGCCAATGCGACCCGCAGGAAGAACGCCCGCTGCGCCGCCGCCCGGACCTCCGGAATGGTCGACCCCGCGATGTCGTTGACGACCTTCGCCGCGACGAGTTGGGCGATCACCCCGAGGCCCACCACGACCGCGCCCACGCCTCGACCGTCGACGCCGCCGCCCGGAGCCACCCGGTCGATCACCACGACCACCACACCCAGGAGCACCATCGCGGCGGTGAAGGTCAGCCACAACAGACGCATGACGGTCAGGCTGTCGGTCGAACCGGCGGCCATCCTCATACCCCGCGTCGGGAGCAACGCCAGCGGAACCTTCCTGACCGCCTGACCCCACCCGGGGTCGACGGCACCACTCATACGAGGGCGATCCCGGCGCCGGTCATCTCGGCGAGCGCGTCCGCGGTGGTCTCGGGCGCAACACCGGCACAGTGGTCGAGCAACACCCGCGTGGCGAACCCGGCCTCGACGGCGTCGAGCGCGGTGGCCCGCACACAGTGGTCGGTGGCGAGTCCGACCACGTCGACGTCGGTGACGCCGCGCGCTCGGAGCCATTCGCCGAGGTGGACGGACTCGTCGGCGATCGCGCCACCGTCGAACCCGGTGTAGCTGGCTGTGCGACGACCCTTGAGGAAGATCTCGTCGACGGCGACATCGAGGTCGGGGTGGAAGGCGGCACCGTCGCTCTCGGCCACACAGTGCACCGGCCACGTGTCGACGAAGTTCGGCCCGATCGCCGGATCGGCGAAGTGCTCACCGGGATCGACATGCCAGTCCTTGGTCGCCACCACCACGTCGTAGTCGCCGCCGGCCCGGTCGGTGCCGACCAGCGCGCTGATCGAGCGAGCGACATCGCCACCGCCCTCGACCGCGAGCGAACCTCCCTCGCAGAAGTCGTTCTGCACATCGACGACGATCAACGCTCGAGTCATTGTGGGATCCCTCCGTTGTGATGGGGTGGGTGAGCACCGGCCAGGGTCGAACCGGCGACCGATGTGTTGACGACCGCGGCCGACAGGGGCGCCTCGACGCCTTCCCACACGGTCGGAATCGCGGGGGTGGTGGCCGGCCACGGCGTGCGGTCCTCGGGCCGGAGATGGCTCCGCCGCTCGAAGCACCGGGCCCGTGCTTCGCCCGGGTCGGTCAGATCGGCGACGACCTCACCGTCGAGCACGAGCGGAACCTGCGGCGACATCGAATCGTCGGGCAGCTCGACGGGGAGGACGGACAGCACCTCGCTGTCGTAGCGACCGTCGAAGTCGAAGGTGCGATGCACGTCCTTGCGACCGCCGATCGTGCGCTTGCCGGGCGACAGCTTGCCGACGGCACGCAGCGGCGCGGCCGGATCGTCGTCGTCGGCGATCGACACCAGCTTGTAGACCATCTGGGCGGTCGGATGACCCGACCCGGTGACGAGGCTGGTGCCGACCAGATACGCGTCGATCGGCGCACCGGCCGCTTCGAGTTCGGCGACTCGGAACTCGTCGAGATCGCTCGACACGACGATGCGACAACCGGTCGCGCCGAGACCGTCGAGCAGGGCGCGGGCGGCACGGCTGTCGGCCAGCAGCTCGCCGGAGTCGATGCGGACGCCGCCGATGTCGGTGCCGACGACCGCCACGGCGCGGCGAATGCCCTCGAGCACGTCGAAGGTGTCGACCAGATAAGTACTCGCAACACCCAGTGCATCGCGCTGCGCCGCGAACGCCGCTTCCTCGGTGTCGTGGGCGAGCACGAAGGCGTGGGCGGTTGTTCCACCGGTGGGGATCCCGTGCCGGCGACCGGCCTCGAGATTGGACGTCGTGTCGAAGCCACCCACATGGGACGCGCGGGCCGCGGCAACCGCCGCCTCGGGGTCGGTACGGCGCGAACCGCCTTCGATCAGCATGCGCCCGCCGGCCGCGTCGGCCATCCGGGCGGCCGCCGACGCGACGGCACAATCGTGATTCAGCACCGAGAGCATGACGGTCTCGAGCACGACGCATTCGGCGAACGAACCGGCGACCGTGAGCACGGGGCTGTAGGGGAAGAAGAGCTCACCCTCGGCATAGCCGGTGATGTCGCCGGTGAAGCGGTAGGCCCGCAACCAGTCGGCCATCGGGCCTTCCTCGACAACCCCCCGCTCGATCAGATGGCCGACCGTGTCATCGTCGAAACGGAACCGTTCGACGGCGTCGAGGAGCCGGTCGATCCCCGCCATCACGCCGTAGGCGCGACCCGTCGGCAGCCGTCGGGCGAAGACCTCGAACACCGAACGTCGCGTGGAGATCCCCGACCGCAGCGCGGACGCGACCATCGTCAGCTCGTAGTGGTCCGTGAGCAGAGCGCTGGTCGGCCGTTCCATTCGGCTCCACGCTAGCGGTGTGCCCTGCCGCCCCGCGACGCAGGTGCCAGGTCAGGACTCGGCGTCGACCACCCGGTTCTCGATCGGCGGGGCGGTGCGGCAGGGCTGGCCGCGCAACGAACCACACGCCGGCAACGGTGTGGGAGCGGCGAGATCGGCGACCACCGGCAGGGCCACCGACGACTGATGGCCCTCACCCGTCCCGATCACGTGGGTGGCTTCGGCCCCCGGTCCGTCGAGCTCGAACTCCCACCGGGCCGTGTCCCCGCCCGGGGTGTTGATCGTGATGCGGATCGCGGAGCCGGCCCGGAACGCATGCGCGAACGAGGGGACCTGGATCCGACCGAACGACCAGACGTCCGGCTCGAGCAGGGCATAGTCGTCCTCGCGGCCGTACTGGATCGGTTGCAGCTCCGTCGACGATGCATCGAGGCCGCGATACGCCCATTCGAGTTGGCCGACCTGGACCCGAACCTCCTGGCCGTCGGGGCGGATCTCGCTGAGCAGCACCTCGAGCTCGGCGTTGTCGGCGTCGGAACGGATCCACAGGTCGACGCTGCCCGTGCCCGCCAGGACGAGGTCCTCCTCGAGCGGCTCCGTCTGGAAACGGGCGTTCTCCCCTGCGACCTGCGGCGTCCACCGCACCGTCGGGTTGGACCAGATGTCGCCGCCGACCCACCAATGGGTCTGACTCACGGCCGGATTCGGCTGGATCGTCACACCGGTTCCCGGCGCGTCGGCGCCCTCGTCGACGAGCCGACCGTCGGCCAGGAAGAACGAGCGCTGCACCTCGGTTCCCGAGGGCGGCCACTGCGTGGTGGAGTGATCCCACGCGGCGATCGGGAGGTACGGCGCGCCGCCCGCACCGTTCTCCATCAGGATCCGGATCGGGTCCTCCGATTCCCATCGGGCCACTGCCTCGGCGTGGGTCGACACGTCGCCCCACCGACTGCTCGGGAAGGGAATGGTGCCGCCGAAGATGCCCTGGGTGAGCACCGGCGTCAGCAGGGTGAGCGCCGGATCGTTCGCCGGCACTTCCTTGGTCACGTACAGGTCGAGGAAGGCGGCCCACTCCGAGAGGATCTGGGGTGCGAAACCGTCGGCGTGCAAGCCGTTGTAGACGATCTGGTGCACCGATTCGGCCGAGTCGAACTCGCCCAGCAGATCGCCGAAGCTCGGGCCGGTCTGTTCGTCCTGGAATCCCGACGTCATGAAGACCGCGGCCTCGATGTCGCCGGCGAAGTTCCGGATGTCGAGCGGTCCCGCCACCGCGTCGGTGTAGTACGGGTTGGCCCGCGCCTTCGCCGTCGCGTCGACGTTCTGGAGTCGCAGTTGCTGGTTCTGCTCGCACTGGGTGTCGCCCTCGTCGATCGCCCGACGCACCCATCCGGTGCCGAACGGCTCGGCGTTGCGCAGGACCTGGTCGGCCCACGAGGTCGCGAAGCCGGTGTTGAGCAACCCGCCCGGGGCGAGGATCCCGGTGGCGGTGTCGCCGTACACGCTCAAGGGCGTGATGGCGGCCAGACTCGGCGGGTTGGCGCCCGCCACGAAGAGCTGCGAGATGCCCGGATAGGAGAGGCCGACCATGCCGACCTCGTTGTCCTGGACCCACGGCTGCGCGGCGACGGCCTCGACGACGTCGTAGCCGTCGAGCACCTGCATGGCCTCGAAGAAGTCGTAGGCCCCGCCCGAGCAGCCGGTGCCGCGCACGTTGACCCCGACGGTTGCGTACCCGAACAGGCCGGCGAGCAGCGACCCGGGCTGTGCCGGCGCCTTGCACAGGGTCGGGAACGAACCGCACAGGGGCGTGGGGTCGAGCCCACCGGCGAGACCGCCGAGACCGCTGTAGGGATCCGACGGGTTGTAGCCGCTGTACTCGATGACCGTCGGATACGGACCGTCCTCGATCGGCCCGGGCAGGACGACATAGGCCGACAGCGTCGTGCCGTCGCGGGTCTCGATGTAGGTGAATCCCTCGTCGATCACCTGCTCGTCATAGAACGCCTGCTCCGGTGTGGAATCGGCCGGGTCGCCGACCTCGACCTGCCAGTTGACCCGCTTGCCGGTCGCGACGAGGTAGAGGCCGGCCTCCAGGCGGCGGAACATCGCGCTTCCCGCATCGTCGACCAGGGTGCTGCCGGCGAACTCGATACCGATCTGGTCGTCGTAGAAGGTCCATCGTCCCAGCTGGACGAGGTCGCCCGGTTCGGCCTCGGTGATGGAGATCTGGCCGAGGCCACCGACCGTCTCGAAGTTCGGCGGTCGCAACCACGGATTCGTCGTCGTGCTCTCGCCGGGCACCTCACCGGCCGCGGTTCCGGCCGCGGTTCCGACTGCAGGCACCGCGGCCAGCAGGGCCATGACGAGCAACGCACCGAACATCAACCGTCCACGCATGCGATACCACTATCAGTGAGGATGGGGCCGCGTCGAACGCGCCCGTAGGCTCGCGGCCATGACCGCGCCGAGCCCGTTCCAGATCATGCACTCCATGTCGGCCGACCGGTCGGGTCTCGACGGCAAGAAGATCAATCGCGCGACCCGTCGGCGCGTCTACGGCTTCGCCCGGCCGTACCGGGCGCACATCACCCTGTTCCTCGTCACCATCGTGGTGTCGACGTTCCTCGGACTGTTGCCACCCCTGCTGATCCGGGCCGTGTTCGACGTGGCGATCGCCGACGACAACGGCGGCTACCTCAACACCCTCTTCCTCGTCATGGTGATCGCGGCCGTCGGCGAGGCGGCCCTGTCGCTCGTGGAGCGGTGGCTCAGCTCGCGCATCGGCGAAGGCCTCATCTTCGACCTGCGGGTCCGTCTGTTCGACCACGTGCAACGCATGCCGCTGTCGTTCTTCACGCGCACCCAGACGGGCACGCTCATCAGCCGGCTCAACAACGACGTCATCGGCGCCCAGCGGGCCTTCACCGGCACCCTCGGCACCGTCGTCGGCAACGTCATCACGCTGGGCGGCACCCTGATCGCGATGCTCCTCCTCGAGTGGCGGCTCACGCTGCTCGCCATCGTGATCCTGCCCGTCTTCGTGCTCCCGGCTCGCCGGGTCGGCGCCGGCCTGCAGGACATCACCCGCGAGGGCATGAACGTCAACGCGTCGATGAACAACACGATGACGGAACGCTTCAACGTCGCCGGTGCGTTGTTGGTCAAGCTGTTCGGCCGTCACGACGCCGAGGCCGGCGATTTCAGTGAGCGGGCGGGACGGGTGCGCGACATCGGCGTCCGCAGCGCCATGTACAGCCGGGTCTTCATGGTGGCACTCACCCTGGTCGGGGCGATCGGCACCGCCCTCGTCTACTGGCTCGGCGGTCACCTGGTCATCGACCGCTCCATCACCCCCGGCACCCTCGTGGCCCTCGGGCTCTACACGGTGCGCATCTACATGCCGCTCACGAGTCTCTCCAACGCCCGCGTCGACATCATGACGGCGTTCGTGTCGTTCGAACGGGTCTTCGAGGTCCTCGACGCCCCCAACTCGATCACCGATGCACCCGACGCGGTCGAACTCCTCGACCCGACCGGCGCCGTCACCTTCGAGCACGTCCGCTTCCGCTACCCGGACCCTGCCCCCGGCACCCCCGAATCGCTCGGCGGCAACGAGTCGACGGCATCGGCCGACGATGTGCTGCGCGATGTCGACTTGCGGATCGCGCCCGGCCAGATGGTCGCCATCGTCGGCCCGTCGGGCGCGGGCAAGACCACCCTCACCTCGCTGGTCCCCCGCCTCTACGACGTGACCGACGGCGCGATCCTCGTCGACGGGCACGACGTCCGGAGCCTCACCCAGGACTCACTCCGGAGCGCCATCGGCGTCGTCAGCCAGGATCCGCACCTGTTCCACGACACCGTCATCGCCAACCTCCGCTACGCCCGCCCCGACGCGACCGACGAGCAGGTCCGTGAGGCCTGCAAGGCGGCTCGTATCCACCACGTGATCGACGCCCTGCCCGAGTCGTACGACACCATCGTCGGCGAGCGTGGCTACCGGCTCTCGGGTGGCGAGAAGCAGCGCCTGGCCATCGCCCGCATGCTGCTCAAGAACCCGGCCATCGTGGTGCTCGACGAGGCCACCTCGCACCTCGATTCGGAGAACGAGGCCCAGGTGCAGGAAGCCCTGGCCAACGCGCTCGAAGGTCGGACGTCGCTCGTGATCGCCCATCGTTTGTCGACCATCACCGATGCCGACCTGATCGTCGTCCTCGACGACGGCCGGGTCGTCGAGACCGGCACCCACGAGGAACTCCGCATCTCGGGTGGCCTCTACGGCGAGCTCTACGAGACCCTGGTCCGCGCCGACCACGGGTAGGCCGTCTAGTCCCCGGCGACGAAGTACAGCCAGTCGCCGTTCGCGTCGATGCCCACCCGGTACCAGAGATAGCCCAGGTCCTCGACCAGCAGCTCCTCGAAAGGCGCGCCGTAGATCGCCTCGATCGCGGCCTGCTCCTCGGCGGTCGCCGGCCCGTCGTCCTCCCAGAAGGTGGGCCACACCCAGGTGTCGAACTCGTCCTGGTAACCGGGGGGCATGGCGAGCAGCCCGACCAGGATGCGGAGGAGCCCGTCGCGTCGGTCGCCCTCCTCGAGGTAGGGGGCAACCTCGAACGGGCCACCGAACGAGAGCGTGATCTCGTCGCCGGCGGCGAGGGCGAGGCCGGCGTAGTCGCAGGCGACCGCGGCGTCGACGATCGCTCGGAAGGTGACCGCGGCTGCGGCGCTCAGGTCGGCCGGGGTGGGCGGCGCGGTGAGTCCGGCGGCCGAACACTCGCCGGTCGGATCCTCCGGCGGAGCCGTCGGTGTGGTCGGCGGGTCGACGGGTGTCGTGCTGCTCGTGCTCGTCGGCCCCGCGGCCGTGGTCGTGCTCGACGGGCCCGTGTCGGGGGCGACGGTGCTTGCCGGTGCGGTCGTGGTGGTGATCACCGTCGTCGAGGCGGCGTCGCCGGGCCCCGCCACGTCGACGTCGTCCGCCGATCCACAGGCGGCCGCGAACAAGCCCACGACCATGGCGAGGACCACCGATTGGCGGGCGATGTTGGAGGTATGTCCCATGGATTCAGCCTGTCAGGTCGGTCGTCCGGAATCAGGCCGCCCACTGCTGCTCACTCGGCGGGGCGAGGGTCCACTTCCCGTCGATCCGGAGAATCCGGTACCCGTGATCGTGGACGAGATGGTGGGTGCGCCGGCACGTGAGCACCAGGTTGTCGATGTCGGTCGGACCCCGCCTCGGCGGTTCCCACGCCACGATGTGATGCGCCTCGCAGTTGACCGGATCGGCCCCGCAACAAAAGCAGCCACCATCGCGAGCGATGAGGTTGGCCCATTGCGCCTCGGTGGCCAACCGTTGGCGACGGCCTTGCCACAACGTCTCGCCATCGCCGCCGAACACCATCCCGACGAACTCCGCCCCACAGGCGATCCGCTCGAGTGTGGATTGCGGCAGCGGGGTGCCGTCGATGAACTCGGCCACGCCGCTGGGGTTGTCGCTCGTGCAACGGCGGGCGTCGACCCGCACCCCGACCAGATGCTTCGGGTGGGGTCGCCTCCCATGGCCCGCCGCCACAGGGCGGACCATCAGCTCGTGCACGGCATCGGCGCGGCGCTGTTCCGGCGTGCGGATCTCGTCGGGTCGACCGTCGCGGCCACCGTCGTCGCGCCACAGCCGGTCGGTCACCCGACCGAGCGCCTTCGTCAGTTCCTGGCCGGTCTCGGGATCGAACCGGCCGAACAGGCACCACATGCCGTTGGCATCGGTCCAGGTGGACACCTCTCGCGCCGCTCGCAGCCGCGCCTGGCGGTCGGCTCTGTTCTCTTCACGCTCTCGGGCCGATGCCCACGACCGAGCCTGCCTGCCGAACAGGTCGGCCGGTCGGCTCGCCGCATCGCCGGCCAGTGCATCGGCTTCGGCCGGCGAAAGCCGTTCGGCCGCGTCCGCCGCCGCATCGGCGTGGGCTTCGGTGATCTCGCCTCGGGCCAGCGCCGCCCGCGTCTTCGGCATCTCGCTGAGCGCCCGGGCGGTCTTCGCCGCCTTCTTCGCGTCTCGCGTGGATCGCCGACCCTTCGTCCGGGTGACATCGGCGCCGTCGATCCCGCCATCGGCGAGCGCATCGATCGCCGCTGTGGCCGCCAAGCGGCGCTCGATGGCGTGTGCCTCGACCCGGGCCAGCTCGCCGACCAGGGTTTCGAGCTCCTGACGCGTGCGATCCCGTGTCGTCACCTCCGTCAGGATCGTGTGGATCGCCGAGAACATTCCACCACATTACCGAACATGTGTTCGCTCAACAACCCATTCCACCTGATTTCTCATCATCTGACCACCAATCACCGGTTCTCAGTAGATCCTCAGGGTGATCTCGGGAATGGGCCCTGCGTACCGCGCGATCGCGCCACAGCCATCGCCGACGAGCCGAAAACCGGCCCGATGCCGCAGCAGAGGCGGGCGACGTGCCTACCCTGAGTGGGTGACCACCGAGCCGCCGTCGGACCACCAGACCGTTCTGATCCGCGTCACCGGGCCCGACCATGCCGGCGTGACCGCCGGACTCATGGGGGTGCTGGCCGATGCCGGCGCACAGGTGCAGGACATCGAGCAGATCGTGATCCGCGGCCAGCTGACCCTCGGCGTCGCCGTGATGGTCCCGGAGGGCCGCGACCTGCTCCGTGACGTGCTGTTGTTCGGGTGGGACCAGGGCATGGAGATCGACTTCGACGTCGTGTCGTCCACGCCCACGCCCAAGGTCCGCGGCCATGTCGTCACCCTCCTCGGCCAGGAACTGACCCCGCTCGAGATCGGCGCCGCCACCAAGGCGATCGCCGACGCGGGGGCCAACATCGATCGCATCATCCGCCTCTCCCGCTATCCGGTGATGAGCTACGAGCTCGTCGTCCGCGATGGCGACGACGACAAGCTCCGCAACAACCTCCTCGGTGCGGCGGCGGCCAACCCGGGTATCGACGTCGCCATCCAGCGCGAAGGACTCGGTCGACGGGCCAAGCGCCTCGTCGTGCTCGACGTCGATTCCACCCTCATCCAGGACGAAGTGATCGAGTTGCTCGCCGCCGAGGCCGGCTGCCTCGAACAGGTCCAGCGGATCACGCGCGACGCGATGGAGGGCGGTATCGACTTCGAGTCGTCACTGCGCATGCGCGTCCGCCTCCTGGGCGGCCTCGACGACGGCGCCATCGAGCGCGCCTGGGCCAACCTCCGCCTCACCCCGGGGGCGCGCACCTTCGTGCGGACACTGCACCGGCTCGGCTACACCGTCGCCATCGTGAGCGGCGGGTTCACCGCCTTCACCGACCGACTCGCCGAGGAACTCGACATCCACCACGCCTACGCCAACGAGCTCGAGATCGTCGACGGCAAGATCACCGGTGAGCTCGTCGGGCCCATCATCGACCGTGAGCGCAAGGCGACCATCCTTCGCGAGATCGCCGCGGCCGGTCACGTGCCCCTGTCGCAGACGGTCGCCGTCGGCGACGGCGCCAACGACCTCGACATGCTGTCGACCGCTGGTCTCGGCATCGCCTTCAACGCCAAACCGGTGGTCGAGGAAGTGGCCGACACCGCACTGACGGTGCCCTACCTCGACGCCATCCTGTTCGTGCTCGGGGTCCGCCGCGAAGATGTCGAAGAGGCCGACCAGCTCGACGGCATCGACTGAGATCCGGGCCGGGCGCACCACCCGCCGACCCGGCCGGGCTGATCGGCGTGTCACCGGCAGGCAGTACGGTGCACGGCGTGGACGACCAGACTCTGACGGTCAGCGAACTCGGCATCGTGGTGCGGGCCGCGCTCGAAGTGGCGATGCCCTACGGCGTCTGGGTCGAGGGTGAGATCAGCGGCATCAACCGCTCGCGCAACGGCCACGTCTACTTCGATCTCACCGAGCCGGCCGACTCGCCCGGCGCTGCCCCGGTCGCCACGGTGCCCGTCGTCCTCTTCCGCGACAATCGCGACCGGGTCAACCGCCTCCTGAAGCGCCACGGCGACCCCATCCGCATGAGCGACGGGGTGCGCATCCGCATCCAGGGCGTCGTCGACTACTACCCGCCGCAGGGGCGGATCCAGTTCCGCATGTCGGCCATCGACCCCACCTACACGCTGGGTCGCCTGGCCGCCGAACGGGACGCGCTCATGGCCGCCCTGTCGGCCGACGGACTGCTGCGGGCCAACGCCCGCCACGCCGTACCCGCGGTCCCGCTGCGCGTCGGGATCGTCACCTCGATCGGCAGCGCTGCCCATGCCGACATCACCACGGTCTTCGAGCGGAGCGAGCTCGCGTTCACGCTCGTCGAGGTCGACACGCCGGTGCAGGGTCAGGGGGCCGAGCACGGCGTCGCCGCAGCCATCGTCGCCGCGGCCGGGGCCGGCGTCGACGTGATCATCGTCGCGCGGGGTGGCGGATCGAAGACCGACCTCGCGACCTTCGACCACGAGATCGTCGCCCGAGCGATCGCCGCCACCGGCGTTCCGGTGATCACCGGCGTGGGGCACGACATCGACCGCAGTGTCGCCGACGAGGTCGCCCACACCGCCACCACCACTCCCACCGCCGCCGCCCAGCTCGTCGTCGCCCGGGTCGCCGAGTGGCTCGGCCGGCTGGCCGAGTGCGAACGCGAGGTCGTCAGCGGGGGCCGCCGAGCGATCGAGCGGGCCGAGCACCGCGTCGACGTCGCTCGCCGCGGGGTGATCGCCGCCGGCCTGGGGGCCACCGACCGGGCCGATGCCCGCCTCGCCCACGACTCCCGGCGCTTGTCGCGCGCAGCCCGCCGGGCCGACCAACGGGCCCGGGCCCAACTCGATCTGGCGGTGGCCCGGATCGATGTCGCCCGGCGCCACGCACTGCGGCGCGCCGAGGACCGCATCGAGGTCGTCGAGGCCCGGGTACGGGCCCTCGATCCCGCCGTCGCCCTCGCCCGCGGCTGGTCGATCACCCGCACCGCCGACGGCGCCGTCGTCCGATCGGTCGCCGATCTCGCGCACGGCTCGGTGCTCACCACGCGGGTCGTCGACGGAACGGTCACAAGTACCATCAACGACATCGAACGATCCGGGGAGCAGTCAGCATGAGCGACGCAGAGAACGGCCGTTCCGACATCGGCTATGCCGACGCGATGGCCGAGCTGGAGTCGATCCTCGACGATCTCGAGGACGACGACCTCGATGTCGACGTCCTCGCGTCACGAGTCGAACGGGCATCGACGCTGATCACGCTGTGCCGGGATCGGATCGGGGCGGCCCGGGTGCAGGTCGAGAAGGTCGTCGCCTCGCTCGACGCCGCCATCCCGCCGCCCGGCGACGACGACATCACCCTCGACCTGGACGGCGAGTGAGCGACGCGCCCGCGCAGCTACTCGACATCGCGACGCGCGTCGACCGCGCCCTCGCCGACGTCTTCGCTCGGGAACGGGCGACATGGCGCCAACTCGACCCGGCGCTCGACGTCCCCCTGGGCGATCTCGAGGACTTCGTGGCGAGCGGCGGCAAGCGCATCCGGCCCGCCTACTGCCACTGGGGCTGGGTGACAGCCGGCGGCGACCCCGATGCCGACGCCATGCTGCACGGCGCCTGCGCCCTCGAACTCCTCCACGCCTTTGCCCTCGTCCACGACGACGTGATGGACGGCTCACCCACCCGCCGCGGGTCACCCACCACCTGGGCCCGCTACATCCGTCGCCACGAGGCCGGCCGGTGGCAGGGAGAAGGCCGCCGATTCGGTGAAGCGGCGGCGATCCTCGTGGGCGACATCGCGATGGTCATGGCCGACCGGTGCATCGGTAACACCACGCCGGAGGTCCGCGCCGTGTGGGATGCGCTGCGTACCGAGCTCAACATGGGCCAGTACCTCGACGTGCTCGGCACCGTCACCGGCGAGGTCTCCGCCGAGAGCGCCCGCACCATCATGCGCAACAAGACCGCCGGCTACACGATCGTGCGGCCGCTGCAGCTGGGCGCCGCCCTCGCCGGGCGGGCCGACCTCGCCGATGCGCTCGCCGCCCACGGCATGCCCCTCGGGATCGCCTTCCAGCTGCGCGACGACATGCTCGGGGCCTTCGGCGACAGCGAACGCACCGGCAAGCCGGTGGGCGACGATCTGGCCGAGGGAAAGCCGACCGTGCTGCTGGCCCTCGCCCGCGAGGCGGCATCACCGGCCCAACGCGCGGTGCTCGACAAGGTCGGCTCCCGCATCGACCCCGACGACATCGCGGCCATCCAGCAGGTCATGGTCGACACCGGCGCCGTCGCCGCGTCGGAAGCGGAGACGGAACGGCTGTTGGCCGAGGCGCTCGACGCGATCGACGGCCTGCCCGACCACCACGGCAGCCGCGACGCCCTGCGCGTGCTGGCCGACTACGTGGTCGAGCGCGACGTCTGAGCCCTCCGGCGATCCGCGCGCTCAGTTCACGAAACCGCCCCGGTCCTCGATCGTGATCGGCTCGACCGCCTCCGGAGACGACGGCCCGTGACGGGTGACGAACACCTCGCCGGTCTCCCGGTCGATCTCCATGGTGATGTCGTCGCGGTCACGGGCGGGTCGAGGGAGCGAGAGGTTGGGTATCAGCTCCCCGAACTCGATCGCCGTCGCCGTGGCGGTCGCGGAATCGTCGATGCCCAGCGCGTCCACGACGTACCGACGGATCTCGCCAGGGACACGACGCCCGTGTTCGTCGTGGCGGAAGAAGTCGGCGGGACGGACCGTCACCCTCGTTCCGTCGGTGTCGGCGCCGGCCACGGCCGCCCCCTCGGCGACCGCGATCATGTAGGCGCGGGCCTTCTCGGGATCGTGACTGTCGCCCGGGCCGTAGGCGAGATTCGCCGGAGCTGCCGGCGTCGTGTCCTCCTTCTTCTTCTGGGTCCAGCGGAAGTAGTAGAAGGTCACGCCCAGGATCACGACCGCGCCGATGAGCACGTACTCCCACGCAAAGCCGTCGGCCGGTTCCCCGTCGGGACTGTTCAGGTCGACGGCGACCTCGACCGGGCCGCCGGCCTCGTCACCGGCAGCGTCGTCGGTGGGGACCCCGGTCAGGTCGTCGGCGGGGACCCCGGCCGGGGTGTCGGACGCCTCGATCGGGTTCGCTCCCAACGGCTCGGCTTCCGTAGAGCCGCCGCTCAGCGCCTCGAGGAGTCCGATGAGGAACGCCTGGGCACCCTCCTCGTACTCCGACGGGTCCGTCGGCACCGTCGCCGGATCGACCGGCTCGGACGGGCCGTAGCGACCGTCGGGCGCGGTGACCACGGCGACCTCGGGAACCGTGAGATCGGCCGCGGCGCTCTGGGCCACCCGCAGATCGACGTCGCGGGGAGAGACGAAGACGTAGGCGTCGCGGTCCTCGAGGTTCACCTCGACGATCCCGACACCCGGGGCGAACTGCTGGAGCGCACCCTTGTTGGCGATTCCGAAGAAGGGTGTCGTCTCTCCGTCGGCACAGACGACCGAGTAGGCGCTGCTCGCCCCGACCCCGGGATCGTTCGGGATCGCCGGGTTCGCCGCGACCGTCGAGGTGCCCGGGTAGAGCTCGAACACCGCCAGCTCGGCGTATTCGTTCGGTCCGCAGTCGAGGGTGCCGCGGGGCACCGTCGCGACCACGACGTTGGTGGTCGACGAGGTGGAGAAGTAGTTCTCGAGGCCGGCCGAGTGGATCGTCACCCCGTCGGGGAGGTCGTCGAGCTCCAACAGGGCCGCCAGACCCGACGTGACCGCAGCGCCCGGGAACAGATAGCGCTTCTGCCCGATCGTCATCTCGGTCGTCACCCCTCCGTCGCCGGCGACCTCGCCGCCGAAGACGGCCTGCGGCTCCAGCTCTCCCACCGGAATGCTGTCGCGCTGCACATCGGCGACGAGGACGGCGATCTGATCCCAGTCGAGGGCGACCGTCCACGGGTCGGTGGAGTCCTGGGCGACGGCGACGGCGGAGAACGGCCCGCCGAAGGCCACGGCAACGGCGACCACGAGGGCGAGACGGAGGGCGGTGGTTCTGGGTCGGCGGCGCATGACGACGAAGGTAGGGACAGGCCGCCAGCGAAGCGTCAGCGAACCGGTCGCTGACATCGCGCTGACGCGACATCGCTACTGTCCGGACATGGTCCTCGAGCGCAACCCCGCATCGGTGCAGCGGCCGTTGATCGAGCGCCGACGGCTGGTCGACCGGCTGGAAGGGCGATTCGAGCGCCGCCTGACGCTGGTCGTCGGAGGCGGCGGGGCGGGCAAGACGACGGTCGTCCGCCAGGCGATCGACGCGACCATCGACCATCTCGACGTGCTCCACTCGTGCACTCCGGCCGATCGGGTGCCGTCCCGGCTCGGCGCCGAACTGCTGGCCGCCACTGCGGCCGCCCTCGGTGTCGAGCCGCGAGCCGACGCCGACCCACTCGCCACGATCACCGAGCTGGTGCTGGCCCGGTCGCCGCTCCACGTCTGCATCGCACTCGACGACACCCACGTGATCGACGACCATGATGTCGTCGAGGAGCTGCTCGAACGACTCCCCGCCAACGGCCACGTCCTGCTCGCCGGGCGTCGGCGACCCGGCATCGACACCGCCCGCCTCGATGCGGCCGGTCAGCTGCTGGAGCTGACCCAGGACGACCTGCTGATGACGCCGGCCGAGCAGATCGACTTCGCCAACCGGCGCAGTATCGACGTCGAGGTGCTCGAAGGCGCCGAGGGCTGGCCCGCGTTCATCGAGCTCGCGGCCACGGGATCCGAGGCCCGCTCGCGCCGCTATCTCGAGGAGGAGGCGCTGCGAGCGATCGCACCCGAACGGCGACGGGCGCTCGCCGCGTTCGCCCTGGTCCGGGGGGGCGACGACGAGATCGCCCGGGCTGTCGCCGACCAACCGCTCACCGAGCTGGTCGACGACCTCCCGCTCGTGCGATGGGACGGCGACCGGGCCCAGCTCCACGATCTGTGGGCCGAGCTGCTCGTCGACGAGCTCGACCCCGGCGAACGGCGCCGCATCGCGCTCGCGGCAGCGGCCGTGCACCGGGCCCGGGGCGCCATCGACCCGGCCATCGACCTCGCCCGTCTCGTCGACGACTGGGACGACGTCGCCGCGAGCCTGGCCGCCGCGGTGCGAGACGGCGTCGACGGGGGTCTGCGAGCCGAGCAGTTGCAGCGCTGGCGGATCCTCGTTCCCGCCGACCGGGTCGACGAGCCGATCGTCGTCCTGATCGACGGCTTGATCGAGCGCGAGCACGATCCCACGTCGTCTCGAGCCTGGGACCTCCTCGACCGCGCCGCCCGCAGCTTCGAGACGGCCGGTGATCCCGACCTGGAGCTGACGGCGCTGATGCAGCTCGGCTACGCGGCCCGCATCATCGGTGATCCCGATCGGCTCGAGGCGGTCGTGGACCGGGCGCGGTCGCTCGCCGGGCACCATCCGCCGGCCCTGCCGTTCCTCGGCTTCGGCGATGCGTGGCGCGCCCTGTCGATCGGACGGCCCGACCTCCAACTCGCGGCGCTCGAAGCCGTGCCCGCATCGACCCTCCCGCCGATCTGGCGGATCACCCGCGACCACCTGATCGCCCACGCCCTCTTCAACCTGGGTCGACCCCAGGAGGCCCTCGACCGGGTGCCCCGCGACCTCGAGTCGCTCCCCATCCCGATCCCCGGCGCGCTGGTGACCGAGTCGCAGTGTCTGTGGTGGGCGGGGCGACCCGAACAGGCCATCGCCCAGCCGCCCGTCGGCATGACCAACCGGCACGGCGCCCGGGATCGGTTCATCGCCGGGGCGTGGTCGGCCTGCATGTGCGCGTTCGCCGGTGATGTCGAAGGAGCCCACGCCGGGCTCGCCATCGCCGGCGGCGCTGTCGGCGAGCAGCCGAGCCCGATCATCACCGGCCAGGTCGGCGCGGTCGAGGCCCTGATCCGGCTCGTCGAGGGGCACGAGGCCGACGCGGCCCGACAACTCCGGGCCATCCTCGAGTTCGTCCCTTTCGGCCAGGGGGTGGCGGAGCAGATGCTGCGCAACACCCTGGCGCTGCCCTACGTCCTGTGCCCCGAGTCCCGCCCCTTCTGGGACACCTACGAGGTCGGGCCCGCACTGCGCACCGCGCGGGAGCTCGCCCGGGCGTTCAGCCGGTCCCGCGAAGAGGGGGACGACGAACTCCTCGCGTCGATGGAATGGCCGGAGCCGGGGTTCATCGCGGCCAACCTCCCCGTCACGTGGGCCGTCGAGTTCGCCGTACGTGGCGTCGCCGCCGGTCGCCACGAGGGCCGGCGGCTCGCGGCCTGGCTCGGCGAGCACTGGGGCGACCCGGCCCGGACCGCACTGCGCTCGTGGCTCGACGACGCCGCGCTCGGTGCCGTCGCCCGCGAGGTGCTCGCCGCCACGCCGACGCCCCCGGACTCGAACCTGGCGGTCCGCCTGCTGGGTCAGTGCACGACACTCGTCGACGGCTCGCCGACCGCCGACCCCAACTGGCGCCGGGAACGGGTCCGTGCCCTCCTCGTCGCCCTCGTAATGCGGCCGAACACGACCCGAGAGCAGCTCGCGGGGGCATTGTGGCCCGATGTCGCCATGGACCGGGCGGCCAAGAACCTGCGGACGACGCTCAGCTATCTCCACGGCGTG
Organism: Acidimicrobiales bacterium; assembly: GCA_041394245.1. NCBI lineage: Bacteria > Bacillati > Actinomycetota > Acidimicrobiia > Acidimicrobiales > Acidimicrobiales bacterium. The sequence goes on along the minus strand of JAWKIR010000003.1, from coordinate 647,193 downwards.
CTCGAGCCGCGTCGCCCACCCGGCGATGCCACCTGGTTCATCCGGATCGACGGATCGAGCGTGGCCCTCTCACCGACTCTCGACGTCGATCTCTGGCGATTCCGCGAGCTGCTCGACGCGGCGGACGCGGCCGAACGGGAGGGCCGGCCGAACGCGGCCCTGCCCCTCATGCTCGAGGCCCTCGACCTGTGGCGGGGCGACCTCGCCGAGGACCTCGACCTCGAGCTCCTCGACCTCGAACGCATCCATCTCCGCAGCCGGTTCGTCCGGGCGTCGTGTCGGGCCGCCGAGCTGCTCGTGGCCTCCCGCCGACCGAACGAGGCGATCGCGGTCGCCCGCCCTGCGCTCGACGTCGACCGCTGGAACGAGCGCAGCTACCTGGCCCTGGCCGACGCCTACGAGGCCATCGGCGACCACACCTCGGCCCGGGCGGTGCTCGAACGAGGCGAGGCGACGATCGGGATGCCCCTCGGTCAGAGCCGTACGCCACGTCTCGCCACGTAGCCTGGGCCCATGGCCGATCCCCGCTCCGAAGCCGCGCGTCGCCGCACCTTCGCGATCATCTCGCACCCCGACGCGGGCAAGACCACCCTCACCGAGAAGTTCCTGCTCTACGGCGGCGCGCTGAGCAGCGGGGCCGGATCGGTCAAGGCCAAGGGCGACCGCCGATCGGCCACCTCCGACTGGATGGAACTCGAACAGCAGCGGGGCATCTCGATCACGTCGACGGTGCTGCAGTTCCCGTACCGCAACCACGTCCTCAACCTGCTCGACACCCCCGGTCACCGCGACTTCTCCGAAGACACGTACCGGGTACTCGCCGCGACCGATGCGGCGATCATGGTGCTCGACGGTTCGAAGGGCATCGAGGCCCAGACCCGCAAGCTCTTCGAAGTCTGTCGAGAGCGCGAGATCCCGATCGTCACCTTCATCAACAAGTGGGACCGGCCGAGCCTCGATCCCCTGGCGCTGCTCGACGAGATCGAGGAACAGCTCGTCCTCGAACCCGTGCCGATCAGTTGGCCGGTGGGCGACGGCGAGAAGTTCCGCGGCGTCATCAACCGCAGCACCGACGAGTTCGTGCGCTACACCCGCACCGCGCGGGGGGCGACGGAGGCTCCCGAGGAGATCGTCTCGGCCGAGCGGGCCGCCGAGGAAGAGGGCGAGCTGTGGCTCCAGGCCACCGAGGGCATCGAGCTGCTCGAGACCATCGGCCGCGAGTTCGACCAGAAGCGCTTCGAGGCCGGCGAACTGTCCCCGGTGTTCTTCGGTTCGGCGCTCACCAACTTCGGTGTCCGCCTGATCCTCGACGCGATGGTCGACCTGGTCCCGTCGCCGAGCCCCCAGCGGGACCGCGACGGCAACCCCCGCGCCCTCGAGGCACCGTTCTCCGGCCTCGTCTTCAAGGTCCAGGCCAACACCGACAAGAACCATCGCGACCGCGTGGCCTTCATGCGGGTCTGTTCGGGTCACTTCGAGCGGGGCATGGTCGTCACCCACGGCCCCACCGGCAAGCCGTTCGCCACGAAATACGCCCAGTCGGTCAGCGGCCAGGACCGTGAGACCGTCGACGAGGCCTGGCCGGGCGACGTCGTCGGGCTCGTCAACGCCAACGACTTCCGTGTGGGCGACGCCGTCTGGGTCGACGAGCCGGTGGTCTGGCCGGAGATGCCCGCGTTCGCGCCGGCCCACTTCCGCGTGGTCCGCACGCTCGACACCTCGAGGTCGAAGCAGTTCCGCAGCGGCATCAACCAGCTCGACGAGGAAGGTGTGGTGCAGGTGCTGCGCGAACCCGACGTGGGCGACCAGGCGCCGATCCTCGCCGCGGTCGGGCCCCTCCAGTTCGAGGTCGCGCTCCACCGTCTCGAGAACGAGTTCGGCGCTCCCGTCGAGATGGTGCCGTGCACGTGGTCGGTCGCCCGGGTGACCGACGAGGAGTCGGCCGACAAGCTGCGGGGAATGAGCGGCGTCACCGTCGCCCACCGCTCCGACGGCGAACTCCTCGCCCTGTTCGAGAGCCCCTACTGGCTGCAACGGCTCGAGGTCGATCAGCCCGAACTCCGTCTCGACAAGCTCATCGCCGAAGGCACCTGAGTGCGCCTCGCCCGACTGCTGATGGCCGCGGTCGTCCTTTCGGCCGTGTTCGTGTGGTCGACGCCGACCGCCGGCGCCTGTTCCTGCGTCGACTCCTCGGAGCAGGAGCGCGTCGACGCGGCCGACGTGGTCTTCGAGGCCACGCTGACCGCATCCGAGGCGATCGACGACGACCTGGTCGTGTGGACCTTCGATGTGGCCCGCGTCTACAAGGGCGACGCGCGCCAGACCGAGCTGCTGTACTCGCCGGCCGCCGCCGATCCCTCCGATGAGGATCACTGTGGGTCCGAGTTCGTCGCCGGCACCACCTACTTCGTCTTCGCCGATGTCATCGACGGGTCCGAGACCCGGCCCGGCTATCCGATCGGCGACCTCGAGGCCGCAACCTGCGGCGGCCATCGAGAGGCCGCGCTCGGGCCGCTCGATGCCGAGCCACCGCTCGAAGCCGTTGCTCCGATCGCCGACGCACCGACCACCACGACCACCGTCCTACGGCCGACGTCGGCCGCCGAGGAGATCGCCGAACCCTTCACCGGGGGCGGCGTGTTCGTGATCGGGTTCATCGCCGTGGGCATCATCGGGGCGTTCGTCGCCTCACGTATCGCCAAGAAGAGCAGGGAGTCATGATGCGCCGAGTTGTCTCGTTCGCGTTCGTCGTCGCGATCATCACGTCGGCAACGATGGTCGCCGCCGCCTCACCAGCAGGTGCCTGCTCGTGTGGAGAGGTCGACGACGCCACCGCATTCGACAACGCCGACGCCGTGTTCATCGGTCAGGTCGTCCGCACCTACCCGGCCCGCGAGGGGGAACCCGTCGCAGTCGTCGTCCTCCAGGTCAGCGACGTGTTCAAGGGCGATGTGAATCGCCTCCAAGGCATCGCGACCCCGGCCGACGACACCTGCGCCGATCACCTCGACGGCGACGGGATCTCTCTCGTCTTCGCCACCCGTGACGGCAGCCTCGACCTCGAGGACGGCTTCTACGAGACCAACACCTGCACCGGCACGCGCCTGCTCGACGATGCCGGCGAGATCGGTTTCGACGCCACCCCGTATGCGCCGAACGACACCGGTGCACCGTCGACCGCCGAGATCCGCGCCCAGCTGGGCGATCCCCGATCGTCGATCTTCCCCGAGGCGTTCATCTTCGTCGGCGTACTGGGATTCATCCTCGCGCTGGCGGCGTGGTTTTCGTGGAGGAACCGTCCGGCGACCTAACGTTCGCCTCTGACCAGGAGGCAGACATGCAGGATCTCGCGGGCCGCACTGCGGTCGTCACCGGAGCGGCCGGAGGCATCGGCCTGGCGCTCACCGAGCGATTCGTCGCCGCGGGGATGTCGGTCGTGATGGCCGACATCGAGGAGGAGACGCTCGCCCGCGAAGCGACACGGCTCGAATCCGACGGAGCCGCCGTGCTCGGCGTGCTCACCGACGTGCGCGACCCCGCCGCCGTCGAGGCGCTGCGCGACCAGGCACTGTCCGTCTTCGGCGCCGCCCACGTCGTCTGCAACAACGCCGGCGTCGCCCCGGGCGGACCGATGGCGGCGACCACACCGGCCGACTGGCGATGGGCCGTCGACGTCAACATCCTCGGCGTCGCCCACGGCGTCACCGCGTTCGTCCCCTATTTCCTCGAACAGGGCGCCGGCCATGTCGTCAACACCGCCAGCGAGGCGGGCCTGGTGACCAACCCGGCCCTCGGGCTCTACTGTGCGACGAAACACGCCGTCGTCGGCATGAGCGAAGCGCTGTGGCGGGAGATCCATCCGCAGGGGGTCGGTGTCAGCGTCCTGTGCCCGAACCTGGTCGACACGAAGATCTTCGAGAGCGAACGCAACCGCACCGACGGCGTCGAGATGGCGCCCGAATCGGCCGCCACCATGGCGCCGCTCCGGGAGATCATCTCGCTGATGGGCATCCCGACGACCACGGTCGCCGATCGCGTCCACGACGCCGTCGTGAACGACGAGTTCTGGGTCCTCACCCACGAACTCACGCTGCCCGCGGCCGAGCGGCGATTCGACGACCTCCGGGCCGGCCGTCACCCCTCCGACCCCTATGAGGGACTCCTCGGCTGACGGGGTCATTTCCGGGCCGATTCTGCCGACGCTGGCGGGGTAGGCTTACGCCGTAATTCGCCTCCGGAGTACCCATGCCTGATATTCCTCGCCCGCCGGTCGCCGACTGGGCCACCGACTTCGACCACACGCATCCCGACTATGCCGCGGCCGCGCCACAGATCTGGGACGAACTGCGTGAGACTTGTCCCGTCGCCCACACCGAACGGTTCGGCGGCGCCTGGCTGCCGACCAGGCACGAGGATGTGGCGACGATCGCCAAGGACACCGAACACTTCACCTCCCAGGGTGTGATCGTCACCGATTGGCGCCCCGAGGTCCCCCGGCCGATGGGCTATGCCCCGCCGATCACGTCCGACCCGCCGTTCCACGCGATCGCCCGGAAGTTCCTGCTCGAGTTCTTCTCCCCGAAGGCCATCGACAGCTGGGAGCCCAACGCCCGCGAGACCTGCCGAGATCTGATCGCCGACATCAAGTCCAAGGGTCTCGACGAGGTCGATGCGGCAACCGAGTACGCCCAGCACATCCCCGTCCGGGTGATCGCCGACATGCTGGCCCTGCCCCGTGAGGACGGCGATCGCTTCCGCGTGTTCATCCACCGCATCCTGGAGGAGCCCGGCCAGAACTCCGTCGAGTCGTGGGAAGACACGCTCGACTACTACCTCGACACCAAGGTCAAGGAGCGGCGCGAGAACCTCGGCGACGACCTGATCAGCTATCTGTGCACCGGCGACATCGAAGGGATGCCCCTTCTCGACGAGCACGTCCGCGGCACCATCGCGCTGCTCATCATCGCCGGTATCGACACCACATGGTCCGGCATCGGCTCGAGTATCTGGCACATGGCCCAGAACCCCGCCGACCGCGACCGTTGGATCCAGGACCCCGACGTCCGCCCGTTCGCGCTCGAGGAGTTCCTGCGGTTCTACGCTCCCGTCACGATGGCCCGCCTCGTTGCCGAAGACGTCGAGATCGGCGGCTGCCCCATGAAGGAGGGCGACTGGGCCCTCCTGCCGTTCCCGGCCGCCAACCGCGATCCCGACGCGTTCGAGAACGCCGACAAGTTCATCATCGATCGTCAGCGCAACCGCCACACTGCGTTCGGTCTCGGCATCCATCGCTGCGTCGGCTCCAACCTCGCCCGCATGGAGATGCGTGTGGCGCTCGAGGAATGGATGGACGCGTTCCCCGACTTCGAGCTGGCCGATCCCGATGCCGTCACCTGGTCCACCGGCCAGGTCCGCGGTCCCCGCTCGATGCCGATCCGCCTGAACCCAGTGGAAGAGAGTTGATCCCGTGAAGATCACGTACGACCGCGACGCCTGCCAGGGCCACAACCGCTGCTACATGCTCGCTCCCGAACTGTTCGACACCGACGACGAGGGCTACGCGATCCTGCTGGTCGACGGCGTCGTGCCGGCCGAACTCGAGGAGAAGGCGCGGCTCGCGGCCGACAACTGCCCCGAGTTCGCCATCGAGATCATCGACGACTGAACCCTGCGTCGCGGAGCAGGGCGATCCGGAGCAGCGCGCTCTAAGCTCCGCCCCGTGGCCCTCTCCCTCGGTGTACGACGACGGGTTCGCCGGGCCACCGGGGAAGGCGTGCACCGGGCGTGGCGCTTCGTGCAGTCACGCGGTGCGATCCATCCCGACTCCGCCCGCAGCGAGCGATTCGGCCACATCGGGGCCGGGAGCATCATCGCGTTTCCGCCCGCCGCGCTCTTCGGCGAGCGCGGCATCCACATCGGCGAGGGAACGCTCGTCGCTCCCTGGGCGACGTTGAGCGCCGGCTACCCCGGATCCGAACATCTCGTTCCTCCCCGTGCCCTCGTGATCGGCGACCGCTGCGTGATCGGTCTGCGCACCGGTATCACTGCGCACCAGTCGATCGAGATCGGCGACGACGTGTGGTTCGGCCAGGACGTGTTCGTGACCGACGCGAACCACGGGATGGACGACCCCGACATCCCGATCGGCCGGCAGATCGGCGATGCCCGTCCGGTACGGATCGGCAGCGGCAGCTGGCTAGGCCACGGTGCCGTCGTTCTTCCCGGCGTGACCATCGGCCGCCACGCGGTCGTCGCCGCCGGCGCAGTGGTCCATCGCGACGTTCCCGACCACGGCGTCGCCGCCGGCATCCCGGCGAAGGTCATCAAGATCCTGCACGACCAGCACTGAACGCCGCGTCGTCGCCTACGATCCGAGCCGTGCGCATCCACAAGTTCAGCTCGACGGACGCCTTCGTGGCGATCGATCTCGACGATGCCGAGGCGTCGTCCGGCCCCGTTCGATGGGCCCGCAAGGTCCTCCAGGGCGGGGCGCAGGATCTCGCCCGATCGCAGACCTACACCTACGCGGTGCTCGGCATGAAGCGCGGCGGCGCTTCGGGGGGGATCAGCGCGGAATGGGCCGACCGCGACGCCGCGGTCGCCGCCTTCGTGGCCGAGGCCGCCGAACTGGTCGCCGCCGGCACCTATCTCCCGGATGCGGCGAAGGGCGTCGACGAAGCCGACCTGGCGCCGCTGCGCGCCGACGACCAACGCGACACGGACCGGTTGGCCGACGGATCTCCGTCGTTCGCCGACCGGTGCGAAGGTCTCAGCGCTGCAGTCACCGCGCATCACGCGGCCTCGGGCCTCAGCGGCAAGACCATCGCCATCGAGGGGTTCGATCGCAGCGGGGGCGCGCTCGCGGCAGCCGCCATCGAGCGGGGCGGCCTCGTCACGTCGATCGCGACCGCGACCGGCACCGTCACCAACCCGGCCGGGTTCGCCGCGCAGGACCTGATCGACGGTTGGGCGGCCAAGGGCGCCGACATGGTCGAGGAACTCGGCGAGGTCGGCCATCCGATGTCGATCTTCGGTTCCGGTGCGCAAGTGTGGTTCGTCGGATCGAAGATGGGGGTCGTCGACCACGAGGTCGCCGCCCAGATCGGTGAGGCGAGCGCGGTCGTCGCCTCGGGCCGAGTCCCGCTCACCGCCCGGGCCCTCGCCGTGCTGCGAGGCGCTGGGGTCGCGGTGCCGGCCGACTTCGTCGCGCTGGCCGGCTCGACCCTGGCGCTGTGGGGCGACCCGAATCGGACCGAGGCCGAGATCCTCGCGGGCATCAACGAAGACATCGGCGACATGACCGCCGAGTTCAAGATGCACGACGACGGTCCCTTCCTCGCCGCCTGCTTCGAGGCGGAGGGCTTCCTGTCGAGCTGGCAGGAATCGCTGCCGTTCGGACGTCCCCTGGCCCCCTGACACGGGCAATCCGACCCCGTGTCGCTCCCGTCGCTCGATCAGCCGTTCGTGCTCGACCCCTCGACGATCGACGGGTTCACGGTCGACGGGCACTGCTGTGTCCGCGGGCTGGCATCGGCGCAGGAGTGCGCCGCCTACCTCCCCGAGATCCGAGCCGGCGTCGATCGCTGGCATCCCGCACCGGCGCCGCTCGACGAACGGGACACCTACGGCAGGGCGTTCCTGCAGGCGATGGCGCTGCGCTCGATCCACGAACCCACCCGGGGCTTCGTCGACTCACCCCGTTTCGCCGGGGTCGCTGCCCAGCTCATGGGCGTCGAGGGCGTTCGGCTCTATCACGACCAAGCGCTCTTCAAGGAGCCCGGGGGCGGCCGTACCCCGTGGCACCAGGACCAGAACTACTGGCCGCTCGACACCGACGACGTGGTGACGATGTGGATGCCGCTCGTCGACCTCGACCCCGCGGTGGGTTCGATGACGTTCATCGACGGCTCGCACCGCGACGGCGACATCGACGCGGGCGAGATCTCCGACGCGAGCGATGATGCCATCCAACGATCGATCGACGAGGGCCGTCGGCCCACGACCACCTACGGTCCGCTCCGGGCCGGCGACGCGACCTTTCACCGGGGCTGGACCATCCACTCGGCCGGCCCGAACCCGACCGATCGGATGCGCCCCGTCATGACGATCATCTGGTTCGCCGACGGCGCTCGCGTCACCACCCCGAACCGCCCCGAGCAGCGGTTCGACCTCGAGACCTGGCTCGGCGGTGCCGAACCCGGCACCCTCGCCGACCGCGACACCAACCCCCTCCTCTGGCCCGCCACACCGGTGTCAGACACCCGCCACAGCGGTGTCAGACACCCGCCACAGCCGCGACGGATCAGGGGCCCGAGAAGCTGAAGGTCGCGTCGTCGTCCCACATCGCGGTGAACGCCGGGTCGGCGTGTGAGGTCGGGTTGAGCGGGATCTCGAGACCGTCGTAGCTGGACAGCTCGGCGCGACCGACGACCATCCAGTGGACCTCGTCGGGTCCGTCGGCGAGACGGATCGTGCGCTGGCTGGCGTACATCCCTGCCAACGGTGTCCACTGCGAGACGCCGGTGGCGCCGTGCATCTGGATCGCCTGGTCGATGATCTTGCAGACCCGCTCGGGCACCATCGCCTTGATGGCGGAGATCCAGATACGAGCTTCCTGGTTCCCGAGCGTGTCCATTGCCTTGGCCGCTCGCAGCACCATCATCCGCATGGCTTCGATCTCGGCGCGGGCCCGCCCGATGATCTCGGTGTTGCCGCCGAGCTTGGCGATCGGCTTGCCGAACGCCTCGCGGGTGAGGCCACGGCGACACATGAGATCGAGCGCCTTCTCGGCCGCACCGATGCCACGCATGCAGTGGTGGATGCGGCCCGGGCCGAGACGCAGCTGGGAGATAGCGAAGCCCTCGCCTTCGTCCCACAAGATGTTGGACGCCGGTACCCGCACGTCGGTGAGGCGGATGTGCATGTGGCCGTGGGGAGCGTCGTCCTGCCCGAAGACGTGCATCGGGCCGAGGATCTCGAGACCGGGCGTGTCCATGGGGACGAGGATCTGCGACTGGCGACGATGCGGCGGCCCGTCGGGGCTCGTCTGACACATCAGGATCATGATCTTGCAGCGGGGATCGCCGGCCCCGGAGATGTAGTACTTCTCGCCGTTGATGATGTATTCGTCGCCGTCACGCACCGCCTGGGTACGGACGTTCTTCGCGTCGGACGACGCCACACCCGGTTCGGTCATGCCGAAGCAGCTGCGGATCTCGCCCCGCAGCAGCGGCTCGAGCCACTGCTCCTTCTGCTCCGGGGTGCCGACACGCTCGATCACTTCCATGTTGCCGGTGTCGGGCGCCGAGCAGTTCAGCGACTCGGACCCCAGCGGGTACTTGCCCAGCTCGACCGCGAGATACGCATAGTCGAGGTTCGACAGACCCTGGCCGGTGTCGGGCAGGAAGAAGTTCCACAGCCCCCGGGCCTTGGCCTCGTCCTTGGCACCTTCGAGCAGTTCGAGCTGGCGATCGGTGTAGGACCAGCGGTCGGCGCGACCCTCACCGGCCTTCGCGAACTCTCGCTGCATCGGCTCGACGACCGTCTCGAGGAACTCGACGACCTGGTTGAAGAACGGACGACTCTCCTCCGACATCCGCAGGTCGAAGTCGTCCATCGAATTGGTCTTGAGCGCACGAGAGTCCATGGCAGCGATACTGCCACTTTCTCGACGAGGCCGACCATCGCAGGAGGTCCCGGCGCCGCCACGAACGGATGCAATCGGCGCCAGTCCGCCGGTCGATCACGTACCGAATCGGACTTGGACGTGCCGGCGCCTCGCCGCGATGTCGGACTGTCGTTCGGCCGCCGTGACACGAGGGACATCGGGTCCGAGCACCTCGTCCAGCTCGTCCCACCGCACGAGACGCGCCACGGGCCGCTCCTGGGGGTCGAACGCGGTTTCGATCGTTCCGTCGAAGCGCAGCACGATCGACCCCCGCGGGAGACCCGTCGTGTCGAGCCAGTTGGCCACACCCGGGTCACGGTGCGCCACGACGAAGGTGAACGAACCATCCGACCCCGGCCGGGCCTGATCGCCGGTAAGGCTGGTCTGGCGGTTGGCGTACTCGAGCGACGACCACCAGAGGTCGGCCAACTGGATCCCCTGGTAGTTTCCGCTGGCCGGCCACGTTGTGATCACGAGGGCGTCGTCGTCGCCCAACTCCCAGTGCCCGAACGCCATGAAACGCCCGGCGACGCCGCCCGACGCGCCGGGATCCATCGGCACGCCGATGGTGTTGGGCGGCATGGCCTCCACGTTGAGGTTGCGCACCATCTCCGGCCAGATGTCGACATGGCGGCCCACCTCCCGGGCGGCGGTGGCCAGGCGGTCGGCCAGTTCGGCGGGTTCGAGCCGCGGTCGGAGATCGCCCTCGTGGCCCATGCGGTCGATGTGGATCTCGCCCATGCCGGCGTCGGTCCAGGCGCCGTACACCTGTCGGACCAGGATCCTCGTCGCGTCGGCCGGGTTCTCGATCCAGTTGCCGGGCCGTGGTTCGGGCGAAGCGATCACTTCGAAGGTCCCGTCCGGTGCCACCACCAGATCTTCGTGGGCGAGGAACCCAGCCGATCGGCCTCCGCTGCCGAAGTCGTAGGGCGCACCCGCGTAGATCTGGAGCTCGACGCGGCGCTCCGCGCCCATCCGCCCCCAGATCCGGTAGGTCTCCCCGCCGTCGATGCGGGAGATCAGGTAGCGCTGATCAGGATTGTCGGCGCCCTCCCGTGTCCGCGGGTCGAGCACCCGGAAGGTCGGGAAGGCGGCATCGTGGATCACCTCTTCCTCGAGGCGGGAGAGCAGCAGATGCACGAGGAACGCGTAACCCCCGGCCCGGTTGGCCTCGTCGGCATAGAACGGGTGGGCGCGGACACGCTCCGCCGCCGAACGCAGCTCATCGAGGAGACCGTCGAACGCGTCGGCCAGGCGGCGGGAAGGCTCGGACATCTCCGTCATGGAGGAAGTCTCGCGCCACGCGTCTCGCCACTCGTGGTTCGTCTCATGACCGGCGATCCCGTCGAGCGGTCCGTCGTGAGCTTCGACGGGTGGTCCCCCCGGGCCCGGTCACCGGACCCGGGGTCGAGCCGATCGTCAGCGGTTGGAGCCGAGCACGGAGCCGGTGACCTGTGCCACTTCGCCGTCCTCGTCGGGTTCCGCGCTGTAGCAGATGACCTCACGGTCACCGGCGTCGAAGCTCTCCGTGGTGGGCGTGATCGCGAACGCGTAGATCGCCGACTCCTCGAAGGGCAGGCCGATGGCCTCTTCGAAGCGATCGATACAGCCCTGGTTCATCGAGTCCTGCGAGGGCAGCGTGTCGCCGATGTTCCAGACGGCGAAGACCTCGTGCTCGTGCGGCTCGGAACAGTCGACGAGCGGGACGTCAGAGATTTCCGTCGCCTCGACCGAGGTGAAACAGTCGCCGACCTTGAGCGAGAAGACATTGCCTTCGTCACCACAACCACCGGCGAACAGGGCGAACACGAGGCCCAGCAGGACGATTCGAGTGAGTTTCATGATCTTGGGAGTTCCTTTGTGTGTGCAGGGGTGTGTGTGCAGGGGCGACGTGCTCGCCGTCCTCGCCGCTCCGTCGCGACGCACCCTCCCACAACGTTCGGTCGTGAACCGCCGGAATTGATGGATCCCCGACCACGGCCACTCTTCGCGGCGCTAGCCTCCATGTCTCCGGGGCTGTAGCTCAGTTGGCTAGAGCACCTGCTTTGCAAGCAGGGGGTCGTGGGTTCGATTCCCATCAGCTCCACCACATTCGCCCGCGAGGTTCGCCGACGTGACTGACGACCGATCCCGCCGGGCGTTGCAGCACCGACTCGGCGACGAGTTCGGAGATGCCGACATCGCGGCCAGGATCACCGCCGCGATCGCCGACGACACCATCGACCGGCTCGTCGAGCGGACCGGCGGCGACATCGCCGGCTCGGATCTTCTCTCGTACCGCGCGCCCCGCATCGTTGCCGATCGGGTCGACAGCTTGTGGGTTCTGGCCTTCGGCTACCGCCTCGCTACGCACCGTGCGCCCATCCAAGCCGGCGAGATCCCCCCGATGACCGAGCTGGAACCGGGGCCGGTGAACGAAGCGCTGGCCCACGCTGCTGCGGCATTCGTGGCCGACCATCCGGTGCCGGTCGTCGCCCAGTGGGAAGTTGCCCGGGTGCTGCACGATCTCGGGATCACCGATGCCATCTCGGTCGAACCCGACCAGGCGAGCGACGGCTCGATCGTCTACCTGAGCACCGCCGGCGTGATCGACAAGGGACTGCGCCTGGCACGCGAGGCCGGTGTCGGCATCGGGTTCGCCGGCGTGATCGGTCACGCCGACCACGCGCGACGGTGTGTGCTCACGGCCACCGCCGCCGGACTGGATGCCGCCGTGCCCGACGGCATCCGACTCCCGCCGGACTACGACCCGGAGTCGGGTCAGCCCTGGACCCGCAGTCGGGTCGACTTCATTCCCGTGGATCTGCTGGCTCGTTCGCTGACGGCCTGAACCGTCGGATCACGCCCCGACCGCGGTGGGACGTTCGACCCTCGTCCCGATGGCCATCACGGCGGATGATGCAGCCATGGCCACATGGAAACCATCATCGATCCCTCGGCCAGTCATCGTCATCAGTGCGGGCGCCGCAGCGGCCGGGGCTGCATGGAAGCGATTCCGGCGACGGTCCCGTCCCGACCCCGTCCATGCCCCCGGCCACCGCCACCGCAAGGCCGCGCCGAACGTCGACGACCCGCAGCTGGACGACGTCGCGGGAGACCGTGACCAGCCGTGGGTGCGCACAACCCACAGCGACAGTCAGCAACGGCGCTTCCGACGCTGAGTGGTTCCGACATCCGCCGGCTCAGAGAATCACCTTCTCGAGGGGCTTCGGCGCGACGGCGACCCAGTCGAGTTCCGACGAGATCCGCTCCACGAGCGCTGCGCTCGCCGACGTCGACCCGTGGACCACATAGCAGCAGTCCGGTTCCGACTCGGCGGTGCCCAGCCAGTCGATGAGTTCGTCGGCGTCGGCATGGACCGAGAAGCCGTCGAGCACCTCGACCTCGGCCCGAACCGGCACATACCGGCCGAAGATCTTGATCGCCCGTTCACCGCGTTCGAGCCGATCGCCGCGGGTGCCCTCGGCCTGGAAGCCCGTGAGCACGACGGCGTTGCGGCGGTCGGGCAGGAGCCGGGCCAGGTGGTGCAGCACCCGACCCCCCGATGCCATCCCGGAGGCCGAGATGATGATCGACGGGTAGGTGAGCTCGGCAAGTGCCTTCGATTCCTGCGTGCTCCGACACTCCGTGATGCGGCCCGTGTCGAATGCGCCCAGCGCCTCGACCCCCGGGCGCAGTTCGAGCGAGCCGGACTCGATCGCCTCGCGATAGACGTCGAGCACGGACAGCGCCATCGGGCTGTCGACGAAGATCGGCAGATCGGGGATCTCGCCGGCGGTCTCGAGCTTCTCCAACGCGTGCAGCACCACCTCGGTGCGATCAACGGCGAACGCCGGGATCACGATGGTGCCGCCGCGGCCGGCGGTGTTGCGGATCACTTCCGCGAACCGGGCGATCTCGCCCTCGTCGTCGGGATGTGCACGGTCGCCGTAGGTCGACTCGACGATGATGACGTCGGCGGCCCCGACCGGCGCCGGAGGGCGTAGCAGCGGATGATCCGGTCGTCCGAGGTCGCCGCTGAAGCGCAGGCGCGTCACCTGCCCATCGGCCGCGTGCAACGAGAGATGCACCGTCGAGGAGCCGAGGATGTGACCGGCCGGGTCGAGGGTGCATTCGGCGTGCTCGCCGAGGGCCACCGTCGAGCCCATCGGCACCGGCGACAGGAGCTCGCACGCGGCCTCGGCGTCGGCCTGGGTGTAGAGGGGAAGCGCGGGGTCGTGTTTGCTGGAACCGACGCGGTTCGCGTAGGCGGCCTGCTCCTCCTGGAGCCGTCCGCTGTCACGCAGGAGGATCTCGATCAACGCCGCGCTCTCGGCGGTACATGTCACCCGGCCGTGGAACCCGTAGCTCACGAGCCGCGGGAGATAGCCGCTGTGGTCGATGTGGGCGTGGGTGATGACCACCTCGTCGATCGTCGCGCGGTCGACCGGGAACGGGCCCCAGTTGCGGAGCCGATCGGCCTTCAGGCCCTGGAAGAGACCGCAGTCGACCAGGATGCGCCGGTCGGGCGCGTCGACCAGGAACCGGCTGCCGGTCACGGTGCCGGTCGCTCCGAGGAACTGCAGGGTGGGCGATGTCGGCCGGTTGCTCATGGTGGCGATGGTCTGCCCGCGCGGGCCTGGGGCTCAGTGCCGAACGTCCCGTTCAGTCGTTGCTCCGCCACACCAGGAGACCCTGACCGTCGAGCATCGCCGACCCGGGCATCACCCGCAGACGGTACGGATCGAGCTTCCAGCCGGAGAATGCCGGCGAGCCGGGGCCGTCGGCCCACGGCGGGATGATGGCCGGGTCGTAGCCGACGGGGTCGGGCCCGTCGGCGAACCGGCGCCACAGCGCCTCGCGTTCCTCGTCGGCGATCCACTCGGCATGGCACTCGGCCGTGCAGGTGTCCTGGGTCGGGTCCCAGTACGTCAACGAGACGCGCCGATCGGCCGCCAGGCCACGAGTCTTGACCGGGGTCGGCCCGGTGGCGACCCAGCCGGTGAGCCGTTCGCCGTCCCACTCCCAGATCGGGTGCAGGATCCTGGTGCGGGGGCCGCCCCCCGGGTCAGCGGTGGCGACCGTGCACCACACGATGCGATGCGCCATCTCGAGGAAGGCGGGTCCGATGACATCGAGTCGATCCATGCCAGACCCTGCCACGTCGCCGCGGTCCTCCGCCGGACACGTCAGCGCCGGTGACGCGTCAGCCGCTTCTCGCGCTGGGCGGCGGCGACATCGGCACGGCGGGCCCGCAGCTTCTCGCCCCGGCAGTACTCGAGCGGGTCGAACCCATCGGGATCGGCGGGGATCGTCGCCGGGTCGATCAGCTGCTCGCCGAGGAACATCTCGGCGATGAGCGGGCGGCCGAGGATGTCGCTCGCGCAGAACACGCCGCCGCTCATGGCGCCGGCGATCCCGTGGCCGCCGGCGGTGTTGGCCCCGACCACCCAGAGGCCGTCGATCTCGGTGCGGTACTGGGGCCGGTTCACGCCGCTCTGCTCGGGCGAGTGCATGTAGCCATAACTCGTGCCGCCCGAACTGTGGGTGTAGCGCTCGTGGCTGAGCGTCGTCGCCATTTCACAATGGACGATCTCGTCGCGGAACGGCCCGAGGACCTTCTCGGCCGCGTCGAGCAGCAGGTCGGTCAGCTCCTGCTTGCGGGCCCGATAGGTCTCGTTCCGCCGGTACGCACCGCCGGCGGCCGGCCCTTCATCGACGCCCCAGTAGTCGTAGCCCCGGGGGGCGAGGGTCATGATCTGGAAGTTGGTCTGACCGGGTGGGCACAGCTCGAGATTGCCCGGGTCCTTCCGGGAGGCCATGGCCACGTAGGCGAAGGGAACGTCGCCGTCGGGCAACTCACCACCGTCGAGGGTCTCGTAGAGCTCGTCGGTGCGATAGTCGGGGAACACGAAGTAGTTCGTGTTGGGTCCGTCCATCTCCTTGTCGACCACGACGTAGACACAGACCAGCCCGAGCGTCATCTGCGCTTCCTCGGCCCACGCGGTGGTGGCCGGGGCGAGATGTTCGGGCCCGACGAGATCGGTCACCATGCGGCGATAGTCGCCGTTGCCCACGATGATCGGCGCCCGGAGCACGTCGCCGTTGTCGAGCACCACCCCGGTGGCGACACCGTCGTCGACGACGATCCGGCGCACCGGCGACAGCGTTCGCACCTCACCCCCGGTCGCCTCGACCGCCTGGACCAGACGGGCCGCGATCATCTGCCCACCGCCCTCGGGGTAGTAGGCGCCGCCCATGTAGTGGCCGATCATCCGGGCGTGCATGATCACCGCGCTCTGCTTGGGACCGCCGGCATAGAGACCCGACCAGTGATCGAGCACGGCGCACGCCTCCTGCGACAGCTCCGCTTCCTCGAAGAGCTCCGAAAGGGGGCGGAACGCCCACCGGTCGAACGTCTCGCGGTCCTCGCCGAACATCAGGCGGCTCTCCTCCGCCACGGTCCGCAGGACGTGCATGGCGCGCTCGATGCCGGCCCGGTCGGCCGGGAACCGCTCGATCAGGCGCCGCTCGTACTCCTCCCACCCGGCCGGGACGCGGAACTCGAAGTCGGGGAAGTGCAGCGTGTCGAACCCGTCGGGGTCGAGCTGACGGAAGCGCATCCGATCACCGACGCCCAGCGCGTGGAAGATGTTGGTGAACAGGCCGCCCGGTCCGCATTCGCCGATGTAGTGGACGCCGACATCGAACTCGTACCAGTCGTCGCCGTGGTGGCGCCGGAAAACCTGGGTGTTACCGCCGGCGACGTCGTGGCGTTCGAGCACGAGGACCCGCCGGCCGCTGGACCCCAGACAGGCGGCCGTGGTGAGCCCCCCTGGTCCGGAGCCGACGACGATCGCGTCCCATTCCTCGCTGGTGGTCTCCATACGGCGCGTGTCCTTCGTCGTCGGCCGGCGCGACCGTAGCGCGACGCACCCTTTGGCGGGACAGGACCTACGACCCTCCCACGGCGGGGCGCGCCGGTCCTAGTGTCGCCTCATGTCAGAGCACGCGAGCAAGATCGACGCCCTGAGTCCCGTGGCCGCAGTGACGGCATTCGACATGGAGACGGCGAGCCCGTCCGCCGATCTCGAGACCCTGGCCCGGCACATGTCGCGCAACGACGTCGGTGCCCTGGTGATCGAGGATCACAACGGTGAGGTGGCGATCCTCACCGAGCGCGACATCGTGCACGCGATCGCGTTCGACGTCGACGCATGGGCCGTCGACGTGATGACCCGCGACGTGATCGAGGTGGCATCGACCACGACGATCGCCGATGCGGCCGAGACGATGCGGACGGCCGGTGTGCGGCACCTCCTGGTGCGCCGCGCCGATGGTGCCCTCGGCATCACCTCGATCCGCGACCTGCTCGGCCCGCTGGTCGACACCGTCGCCTGACCGTCACGTCAGTCGCCGGCGGCTCCGTCGAGTGCCCCGGCGACATAGACCCAGCGTCCGTGCTCGCGACGGAAGGTACTCCGCTCGTGCAGTCGACCCGTGACGCCATCGACGTCGTAGTGCGCGCGGAACTCGACCACGCCGGTCGCCGCCAACTCGCGACCGTCGACCACCGACAGGATCTCGAGGCGCGTCCACCGCCGGGCCGGGTCGACGCGGATCTCCGACGGTCGAGTCTCGGGCGCCCACGACCTTTCGAGATGGTCGACGTCGCCGACCGCGAACGCCGTGAAGCGGGATCGCATCAACGCTTCGGCGGTCGCTGCCGGACGGGAGCCATCGAGCACCGGACCGCAGCATTCGGCGAACGAACGACCGCTTCCACACGGACACATCGGCCCGTCGGTCGACGTGGTCATTCGTCGCGCCGGGCGGTGTCCGGCGAGGCATCGATGTCCCACCGCACCGAGAGCAGATGCCGCGGCTGCGCGATCCCCTTCAGCGTCACGAGGCCGCGATCCACCAGGATCGCCGGGTCGGCGCCGTCGGCGACCGGTTCGGTGACCACGATCTCGTCGGGTGCGGCGACCTCGAGCAGCCGGGCGGCGGTGTTGACGACCTGACCGAGCACGTCGTCGTCGCCGTGGACGGCCTTCCCCTGGTGGATGCCGATGCGCACCGGAGGCAGGGGTGCGCCCTTGGCGCGTTCGTCACGGCAGCGCAGTTGCAACGCGGTCGCGCATTCGAGAGCGGATCCCGGATCGTGGAACCGGACGAAGAACCCGTCGCCCTGGGTGCTCACCTCCTTGCCGCCGTAGACCGCCATCAGCTCACGAACCGTGCGGCGATGGTCCCTGACGAGCGCCGCCCACGCCTCGTCGCCGAGACGCTCGTTGGTCTGGGTGCTCCCCGACAGGTCGGTGAACATGGCGACCACGTGCCGCTTGCCCGCGCGCTTCACCGCGCCCCGGGGACCCGAGCGGCGGCGCCGGGGGACCAGCCGCCCGACGACGACGGCGAGGTGCATGGCGACGGCCGTTCCCCACAGGAGCCAGAACCAGACGGGCCAGAAGCTCAGGGTCAACGCATCACCGGGGGTCCGGCCGTAGTCCTTGAGGTCGTCGACCGTCCCCGCGGTCAGCAGCACCCAGACCAGGGAGATCGTCGAGCAGGCCGAGAGGTAGATGAGGGCGTGTGTCACCCAACGACCGATCACGGCAGGAGTGTAGGTGACCCGACGACGCCGCTCTCACCGACGTGCACATCACCATTGACAGCCACTCTATGTGGCGAGCAAACTCTCCCCAGTGGTGAAATGAGATCCGGATGATCCGGATCTGCACTCCTTGGGGGGAGAACAATGAACACGAATCGTGTCCGGTCACGCCGGACTCGTCTTGCGGTGACCCTGTCGATGGTGACGGCGATGCTCCTTGCGAGCATCGGGGTGGCCAGCGCAGCACCGACCGTGAGCGCGACCGGTACGACCAACGTCGTCGGTGGCAGCGTCATCAGGGTGACCATCGACGGTGCCGGCGGCTACGACGGTGCCGCCCTGCTCGCCGTCACCGCGTGTGGCAACGCACTCGCCAATGGGACGCCGATCCCGGCGGCCGATCAGGCCACCCGCGGCGCCGACGACTGCTGGGGTCTCCCGGAGATCGCCAACGTCAAGCTGGTGAACGCTCCCGTCGACGGCACCGACTACGTGATCGACTATCCGTGGATCAACACCGGTATCGGGATCAACGACACCACCTGTGTCTGGCCCGGCAACTACCCGTGCGCGATCACCATCTCGGCACTGGATGCGACCTTCACACCCTTCGGTGATCCCATCCAGATCGCCGTGGTGCCGCCGATTCCCGACACCGACGGTGACGGCATCAAGGACGACGCCGACAACTGCGTCAACACGGCCAATCCGACCCAGCTCGACACCGACGGTGACGACATCGGCAACGCGTGCGACCCCGACATCGACGGCGACCAGGTCGACAATGCCGACGACAACTGCCCGAACACGGCCAACGCCGACCAGCTCGACACCGACGATGACGGCATCGGCGATGCCTGCGCCGACGACACCGACGGTGACGGCGTGAGCAATGCCGACGACAACTGCCCGTCGGCGGCCAACGCCGACCAGCTCGACACCGACGATGACGGTGCCGGCGACGAATGTGACGACGACGACGATGGCGACGGCGTGAACGACGACGTGGACAACTGCGTGCTCATCGCCAACCCGGACCAGGTCGACGCCGACGGCGACGGCTTCGGCACCGAGTGCGACGACAACGGTGACGTCGCCGCCGTGACCACGACCGCCACGCCCACGACCGCCGCGCCGACGACGACCGTGGCCACACAGGTCCAGGGCGCCCAACAGCTGGCGGTCACCGGCTTCGACGAGGCACCCGCGATCGCTGCGGCCCTCGCGCTCATCATGATGGGTCTCGGCATGACCACCATCAAGCGAGGCCTGAAGGACTGAGGACTCCTCGGGTGGGGGCACTCGCCCCCACCCGAGGCAACGTCGCCCGGCGACGGCGCTACCGTCGCCGGGTGCGAGTTCTGGAGATCTGGCGATATCCCATCAAGTCCGTCGGCGGCGAACGACTCGAGTCGGCCGATGTCGGCGAGACCGGCATCGTCCACGACCGGGGATGGGGTCTGGTCGACGATGCCACGGGCAACGTGCTGACCGCCCGGCGCGAACCCCGGCTCCTGTTCGGTTCGGCGCGCATCGTCGACGGCGCTCCCGTGGTCACCATCGAATCCGGTGACCAGCTGCGCACCAGCGACGACTTCTCCGAATGGCTCGACCGCCCCGTGACCCTGGCCTCGGCCGCCGGCGCCGAGGGCGGGACCTACGAGAACCCGCTCGACTTCGAGAACGACACGGACTGGGTGAGCTGGCAGGGCCCGGGGGACGCGTGGCACGACAGTTCCCGCAGCCGCGTGTCGCTGGTCAGTCGAGACTCGCTCGGCGACTGGGACGTGCGCCGATTCCGGGCCAATCTCGTCGTCGACGGGTCGGGTGAGGACGACCTCGTCGGTGCCGACATCACGATCGGGTCGTGTCGCCTCACAGTCACCAAACCGATCAGCCGTTGCGTGATCGTCACCCGACCCCAACCCGACCTCGATCGGGACCTCGACGTGCTGCGCACCGTCAACGCCGAGCGGAACTCGACGCTCTCGATCGGGGCGGTCGTCTCCCGGCCCGGCACGATCGGCATCGGCGACGAGGTGCGCTCGTGATCCGGACCCTCTGCATCGCCGCTGCCCTCGTCGTCATCGCCGGCGCCTGCGGCGACGACGCGGGGCCCGAAGCGACCCCCGAACAGGCCGAGGCCATCGGCACCCTCATCGATGCCGACCTCACCGACGACGAACAGCGCTGCATCCTCGAGGAACTCATCGCCACCGGCATCGAGCCGCTCGCCATCGTCGATGGGACGGTCACCGGCGACGAGGACGCGGAACTCCTCGCCATCGCGGTCACCTGCGTCGAGGACCTCGCGAGCGTGCCCGCCTTCGTGCAGAGCGTGATCGACGCATCGGCCGAGGCGGGTACGGCGATCACCGAAGCCCAGGCGATCTGCGTGATCGACAGGATGGCCGACGATGATCCGGTGTCCGCCGCCGCCGATTGCATCGAGGGCGCCGGCGGGACAGACGGCGGCGACACGAGCGGCGATCCGATCGACACCTACGGCGACGACCCCACGCTCGACCTGCTCTGGGACGCCTGCGAACGCGGCAACAACCAGGCCTGCGACGAGCTCTACACCTCGGCCCCACTCGACAGCGCCTATCTCGACTATGCCCGCACGTGCGCCGGCCGGCTCCCCGACTCGGTCGGCCTCCGCTGTTTCCTCGACCTCGGGTAACGGCCAGACTTCGCCGATGCCCGTCCACGTCGCCACGGCGATCCGCACCCCGTTCACTCGCGTCGACGGCGCCCTCGCCGGCTGGCATCCGGTGGACCTCGCCGCAACGCTCATGAACGCCGCCGAGAAAGTATGGGGGTCAGACACCCATACTTTCTCGGTCGATGAGGTGTTCGTGGGTTGCGCGGAACCCGTCGGGGCGCAGGGGGCCAACATGGCGCGGGCGGCGATCCTGGCGGCGGGGTGGCCCGACCACGTGAGCGGCATGGTCGTCGACCGCGCCGAGACGAGCGGCACCGCGGCCCTTCACGCAGCCGCAGCCGCCATCGCCGCGGGGACGATCGACACGGCCATGGTCCTCGGCGTGTGCAGCGCATCCACCGTGCCGCCGGGCGCGTCGGCGCTGGCCCGTACCTACGGCCGACCCTGGGGCGACGGCCCGGCATCGCGCGTCGAACACGAGGGAGGCCTCTTGCCCGCCCCCGCGGCGGCCGATCGGGCCGCGGCCGCTGCGGGGATCTCCCGCGCGGCCCAGGACGAGTGGGCCGCAGCCAGCTTCGAACGTCGGGCCATCCTGTCTTCTCCATCGGTGACCGCGATCGACGCGCGTCCCGGCGAACGGGTCGCGGTCCAACGAGGCACCCCCATCACGCACGACGAACCGAGGGAGCAACCGGGCGATCCGTCGGCAATGCCGCCGAGCTTCGATCCCGACGGGGCCGTGACGGGCTTCTCGTTCGCGCCGCCGGCCGACGGCGTCACCGCGATCGTGCTGACCCGCGAGCCGGTCGGCGCCGAGATCATCGGCGTCGGTCGCTCGGCCGGCAGCCCACTCGATCCCACCGGCGCGATCTCGTCGGCTGTCGATCGTGCGATCGGCAGGCTGACCAGGTCGGACATCACCCGCTGGGAGATCGGCGAGCCGACCGCAGCAGCCGTCCTGCTCGCGATCACCCGCCTCGGCATCGCCCCGGCCCTCGTCAACCGGGCCGGCGGCAGCCTCGGTGTGGGCGATGCCGGCGCCGCGGAGGAGCTGCGCCTCGTGGCTGATGGCATCTCGTTCGCCGCCGGTTCGGCCGCAGACCCCGGTGATCTGCTCGTCGCCGTCGCCCACGGTCCGGGGGGCGCCGCCGCCACGCTGCTGCGCTGCCCGTAGGCTTGCCGTCGTGAATGTCGTCAACGTCGTCATCGCGGTGCTGGTCGGCTACCTCATCATGCGGGTCGGACTGGCGATGCTGCGGGGTCTGGCCCAGCCCGTCCCCGAGCCCCCGCCCGCAGGTGAGCTCCGCAAGGTCAAGATCGCGTACCGGTGCAGCATCTGCGGTGCCGAGGTCCGCATGACGATCGCTCCCGACGAGGACCCACAGGCGCCCCGGCACTGCCTCGAGGACATGGATCTCGTCGCCCCGATCGAGTGAGCGTTTCATCCACAGCCTGTGGACAAACCGGGGGATAATCACACAGGTGTCATTTCCGTCCTGGGTCGCCGGCCGTCGAACGAAACCGTCCACCCTCTAGAGTCATGGCATGTCGCAGAAGCCAAGCAAGCGTCGCGTCTCGGGCGGCCGGGTCACCCCGAAGGGCACGCACCCCGACGGCTACACCCCCGAGACGTTCTCCCACACCGGCGGCGGAGATCTCCCTCCCAGCCCCCCATGGGTACCGGTGCTCATGTTCGGGCTTCTCGGCCTCGGTGTGGCGACGATCCTGCTGAACTATGTCGGCTCGATCTGGGACACGTCGAACGCGATCCTGCTGCTCGGACTCGGCATGATCCTCGGCGGCATCATCACCGCCACCCAGTATCGCTGAACCCTCAGGTTGTCCACAGGTCTGGGGAAAGCGCCGACCTATTCGTCGAAGTTCTCCCAGTAGCGACTCGGCATCGGCCCCTGCTGATGCTTGTACTTCGAGCGCAGCTCACCGGAACCGTAGGGAACGTCGGCCGGGGTGGTCATCTGCTGGAACGAGATCTGCCCGATCTTCATCTGGGGATAGAGCGTGATGGGCAGGTTGGCGACATTGCTCAGCTCGAGGGTGAGCTGACCGTCGAACCCCGCATCGACGAAGCCGGCGGTCGAGTGGATGAGCAGACCGAGCCGCCCGAGCGACGACTTGCCCTCGATCCGGGCGACGAGGTCGTCGGGCACGGCGATCCGCTCGAGGGTGCTCCCGAGCACGAACTCCCCAGGGTGCAGAATGAACGGCTCGTCCTCCCCCACCTCGACCAGCTGGGTGAGCTCCTCGAGGTTCGCCTTGACGTCGATGTGACTCATCATGTGATTGCGAAAGACCCGGAACCAGCGATCGAGACGCAGGTCCACCGACGACGGCTGGAGCCCCTTGGGGTCGAGCGGGTCGATCACGATGCGGCCGGCATCGAGCTGTTCGCGAATGGAGCGGTCGGAGAGGATCAACGTCGGCTGGCTTTCAGAGGTGTGGGAACGGCATCGGGATCGACCTCGACGGGTCCGCTGTGGTCGAAATCATCGGTATCGGATCGCGCATCGTCGACACCGAGCAACTCGAGCTGGGACCCGCGGGCCTTGCGAGCGCCGTCGATCCAGTGCGACCGGCACAAGAGGTCGTAGGTGACCTCACCCGACGTCGGTCCGGACGTGTCGCCCACGACCTTCAACTGGCCCGAGACGACCTGGCGGCCGTCGACGAAGCGGGCGTTGTGGGTGGCCCGGGCTCCGCACCAGCAGCGGGCCTCGACCTGGATCTCGATGCGCTGGTCGGCGAGCTCGAGCATTCTCGCCGTTCCCGGGAACAGTTCACCCTGGAAGCTGGTGAGCAACCCGAAGGCATACACATCGACTGCCAATTCGTCGACGACCCGAGCGAGCTGCTCACACTGCGTCGGCGTGTAGAACTGCGCCTCGTCGGAGATGACCGCGTCGACACTTCCCTGTCGCGCCATGCGCCGACGGACCAGTTCGAACAGGTCGGTGTGGGGCTCCACGACCTCGGCATCGGCCGAGACGCCGAGACGGCTCGACACCCGACCCTCGGACCGGTCGAGCTGCGTGGTGAGGATCGTGTGGAGCCCGCGGGCGCGCAGATTGTGGTGGATCTGCAGGGCCTGGGTCGACTTTCCCGACCCCATCGTCCCGAAGGTGAATCGCAGTTCGGCCATCGGACGGCGACCCTACACAAGAGCGGGCATCCCGACACCGGCGGGATTCGGGACGTTGGTCCTTGCCGCGTTCCGACTCGGGTGTCAATGATCGGAGCATGGCCGGTTCTCGCGACACTTCTCCTCTCACGTCCCTCTCCGAGGCGGTGTGCTGGGAACGGCTGCACGCGCATCGCGTGGGTCGGATGGCCGTGGCCGTCGGATCCCAGCCCGACATCTTCCCGGTCAACTACGTCATCGAAGACGGCGAAATCGTCATCCGCACAGCCGAGGGCACGAAGCTCGCCGCAGCGATCATGGGCGGACGGGTGGCGTTCGAGATCGACGAGCTCGACGGCGATTCCCAGACCGGATGGTCGGTGGTGGTCCACGGCACCGCCCACGAAGCCCGAGGACTCCTCGATGTCCTGCACGACAGCGAGATCGACACCTCGCCCTGGGCCGATGGCGCCAAGGAACGGGTCCTTCGCATCGCCCCCGACGAGGTCACCGGTCGTAGCATCGGTACATCGCCCACGGAGGTGCCCCAATGACCACGAACGACACGAACACGACCGACCGCCACGGCATCATCGTCGGGGTCGACGGCAGCGACGCATCGCAGGCCGCGCTCGAATGGGCCGCCGCCCGCACCGATCAGTTCGGCCCGGTGCGACCCGTCCACTCGTGGGACTACCCGATCTCCGTCTGGGCACCGAGCCCCTTCGGGCCGGGCATGGCCCCACCCGCCAACGAGATGGCAGCCGCGGCGCAGGAAGCCGCCGACAAGCTCGTCGCCGACCTCGGCGACGACATTCCCCACGAAGCCCCGATCGTCGAGCATGGCGATGCCGGCTCGGTGCTCGTGGAGGCCGCCCGTGATGCCGAGCTGTTGGTCGTCGGCACACGGGGCAGAGGGCCCGTGCGGGCCAACGTGATCGGATCGGTGGCTCGCCACTGCGCCGACCACACGCCCGTACCCCTCGTCATCGTCCCCCACCACGATGAGTTGGTCCCCGCTGGTCCCAGCGAACGCATCGTGGTCGGGGTCGATGGTTCCGACAGCTCCCTCGCCGCCTTGCGATGGGCGATCGAGAACGCCCCGGCCGACGCGACGATCAGCGCCATCTCGGCCTGGCAGACACCCGTCGACGGGCCGATCCTCTACGGCGTCAACCGATTCGACCTCAAGGCGCTACGCGCCGCCGCCCAGGCGACGGTCAACGAGGCGGCCGACCGGGTCTGTGGCGAACTCGGCGTCGACGGCTCCCGCGTGATCCGTGAGATCGCCGAGGGCGACCCCCGCTGGGTGCTGCTCACCCAATCCGAGACCGCTGACCTCCTGGTGCTCGGCCAGCGCGGACGCACCGGCCTCAGCCACTTCTTCCTCGGCTCGACCACCACAGCCCTCGTCCACCGGCCCCACTGCCCGACCGCAGTGATCCCGGGCTGAGGCCGTGCCGATCAGAGTCGCGCTGCTCGACGATCACGAGATCGTGCGTCACGGCGTTGCCGAGCTCGTCAACGCACAAGACGACATGGAGGTCGTCGGTCAGGCCGCCACCGCCCACGAGATGCTCAAGACGGTCGCGGCGACGGCACCCGACATCGCCGTGCTCGATGTGCGCCTCGGCGACGACGACGGCAACGGGATCGCCGCCTGCCGCGAGATCCGCAGCACCCACCCCGGCACCCAGTGCCTGATCCTCACCTCGTTCGAGGACGACGCCGCCCTGGTCGACGCCGCGCTCGCCGGTGCGGCCGGCTACGTGCTGAAGCAGATCCGCGGCAACGACCTCATCGACTCGATCCGCAAGGTGGCTGGCGGTGCACAGCTGCTCGACGCCGCCGAGACCCGCATGGCGATGCAGCGACTGCGGTCCACCGAGGTCGGCGCGCTCGAGGAACTGACCGACAAGGAACGCCGTGTCTTCGACCTCATCGGTGAGGGTTACTCGAATCGCCAGATCGGCGAGGAGCTCTACATCGCCGAGAAGACGGTGAAGAACTACGTGTCGAGCGTGCTCGCCAAGCTCGGGATGGTCCGCCGCACCGAGGCGGCCGCGCTGGCCGCCCGCCTCGAAGAACGTCAGAAGCGCAAGTACCTCTGAGCCGGCCGGCTCAGCGAAGCACGCGGTCGACGGCGGCGAGCAACGTCTCTCGCGTCATCGGCTGCGGGATTGCGACGCATCCCTCGAGCTCCTCGGCATACAGGGCGATCCGCGCCTTCGGCATCTCCACGATCACCGGAATGTCGGCATGACGTGAGCGCCAGGCTCGCAGGACCTCACGGTCGTCCTCGTCGGAGATGTCGAGTCCGAAGAACACGACGTCGGCATCCTCGGCACGGGGGCAGTCGGCCCCGGATGTCAACGGGCACTGGTGGCCTCGGTGATCGTTCGGGCCTCCACAGGTACTCACGTCGTAGTCCTCGGCGGCGAGCAGGTTGCTCACCGCGACACCGATCGACGAATCGTGATGCTCGATCAGCACCCGGGGGCGGTGCCCGGTGGAACGCCACGGCGTCGGTTCGAGATCGGGATGGCGACGCCACGACACCGGACTCCATCGGGATGCTCTCGAAACTGTTGATTGCGACACGGACCGCTCCTCTCGTGGATTTGCCCACTTTCCGCGCGGAATCGGCGACCGCAAAGGGTCGAACGTCCCGCGGCACATCTCGGCGAGCATGGCTACGGTGGAGCCGTGACCGAGTCGTTCGAAGGCCTCGACGCCCGGGGAATCTGGGAGAGCATCCCCGACGGGATGCTGCTCGTCGAAGCGACCGGCAGCATCCGGCTCGCCAATCTCGAGGCCGAGCGGATGTTCGGCTACGCCGAAGGGATGGTCGGCCTCTCGGTCGATGATCTCATGCCCGATCCGTACGCGGGCGGCCACAAGGCGCTCCGCGAGGGATTTCACGAGCGCCCCCAGCGGCGCACGATGGGTGCCGGGCTCCGCCTCGAGGCCAAGCGAGCCGACGGGACGGCGTTCCCGGTCCAGATCTCGCTGTCGCCGTTCGGTGCCGATCTCGTCATCGCCGCCGTTCGTGACGTCACCGATCTCGCCGCGGCCGAGGAACGCCAGATCGATTCGGCCCGCCGGCGCATCCTCGCCGAAGACCACGAGCGCATCGCCAAGGACATGCACGACACGGTCATCCAGGAGCTCTTCGCGCTCGGGATGAGCCTCCAGGCCGCCGGGGCCACCATCCGCGACCCCGAACAGGCGGCGAGAATCGAAGCCGGCGTCAACACCCTCGACGACGTCATCCGTTCGATCCGCGCGCTGATCTTCGACATCCGCAACGACAAGCAGGCGAACGACCTCCGGGTCCGCGTCGTCGAGATCGCCACGAGCCTGATTCCCTCGCTCGGATTCGAGCCATCAGTGGCGTTCCACGGTCCGGTCGACCGGGTGCCCGACGAGCTGCACGAACACATCCTCGCCGTCGCCCGCGAGAGTCTCACCAATGTCGCCCGCCACGCGGAGGCATCAGCGGCATCCGTGGAGGTGACCGTCCGGGACGGCGCCGTCACCGTCGTGGTCAGCGATGACGGCATCGGCATGCCCGAACAACCGTCGCGTCAGAGCGGTCACACCAACCTCGCCGAGCGGGCTCGAATGACCCGCGGCAGCTTCTGGGTCGCCGCCCACCCCGACGGCGGTACGACCGTCGAGTGGCGCTCGCCCATCGAGGCCTGACCGTGCTCGATCAGATCCGAGCACTCCCTCCCGTCACCTGGCTGCGGGCGATCCCCTTCACGCTGCTCGCCGCGCTCGCCATCGCGATCCCTTCCGATCTCGTCAACACGTCGCTCTTCGGCCGCCCCGTCGATCCCCGTGGCATCGACTACGTGGTCCTCGCCGTGACCGCCGCGCTCATCGGGACCATCCTCGCGATCCGCCCCGAACAGGCAACCGTTCGCGACGAGCAGGACCAGACCCGCACGGTCTGGGGCGGGTTCGTCTCATTCCTCGCCGTCGGCTGCCCCGTCTGCAACCAGGCCGTCGTCGCCCTCGTCGGTACCTCCGGCGCCCTGAGCTGGTGGGCCCCGGTACAACCCGTCGTCGGACTCCTCGCCATCGCGCTGCTGGTCCACACGCTGCGGCGCCGCCTCGACACCTACCGCCTCGCCGCCTGTCCGATCCCCGCCTGAGCCGCTACGATCAGCGGTCTCCGCGGGTGTAGTTCAATGGTAGAACATCAGCTTCCCAAGCTGAATACGCGAGTTCGATTCTCGTCACCCGCTCTCTACAGCAACCCTGCTATTCAGGGGTTTCGGGCCCGATTCGCTGGACGAGAGCGACCGACTCCACGAGCTGCGGATCGACCTCGCAGACGCAGGCCGACTCAACGCTCGGCGACCCGAGATGGAGAGCCAGCTACACGACGTCGACTCGCAACTGACCGACGACCGGAGGATCCGCACCCACCAACTTCGACGTAACCGACCCGAGCGTGTCACCGACGTGATCGGCCAACGGCCCATGAAGGGCGATCGCATCCGAGCATGGGACAACGCAATCGGCTGCCTCGATCAGCACCAATCGGCCCATGGCCTGACCGCTGGCCTCGGACCAACCCAAGGCAGGAGCGTCACGGGAGGGTTCCTGCACAGCCGAGCACTCGCCGCATCGACGGTGTACAAGCTCACCCAGGACAACGGCATCAGCCACGACAACGCCATGCGCATCGGACGTTGACCAGGCGATGAAGCTCATCGGCTCTGCAACGGAGCAGTCGCCGATCAACAGGGCCAGCCTGACGCAGTGAACAGCAGGACACCCTGAGCTGTGCAAACACCCCAACGGACCATAATGGTCGCCATGCATGCCTCGACTCGCACAGCAGGAGCCATCCTCGTCACACTGCTCATGGCCGGCGCTTGCGGAAGCGACGACGTTGAAGCAACGCCATTGCCCACTTCCGCGTCGACATCGACAACAACACTCTCCGGCGAGGACACCTCGACTGATAGCGCTTCTCCGGAGCCAGGAACCGATGACGACGGTGCGAGTGATGCGAGCACCGACCCGACTGATGAAGTCGACGCTGTGACGCTCTGCACCGCCGCGCCCCGATCGACGACCACACTGATTCCGTCGCCCCCGTGGTCGGATGGTGTTGCGAGGACGCTCGAGCTACGGATCGGCCGCGAAGACTCTCGTCGGGAGCTACCAGACGGCCTCAGCAGGACCCCGGTGCAGCTCACCGTCGAAGACGATGACGGCGATGGATGGACTTTTCTTTGGGCGGCAGAGCCAACGCTGCTTGACGATCTCGGGATTCCGGCGGAGCTTCTCGACGAAGCCGCACCGCTACTCGCCGAGGTGCCTCCCCAACGAATCCGTTACCGAATTGGAGGGGAGCGTGCGTGGCTGGGTGTCACGAATCCTGACGAAGTTCGTCAGGCAGCGCTCGACACCATAGACATCCTGGGCGAGATCATCCCGGCGGAGGATCTCGCCCTCGAACAGACCCGGCAGCTCTTCGCAGGCATGCCTGACGAGGCCCTCACACAGATCTTCGCTGAGGAGCCTCAGGTGCTTCACTCATTGGAGGGGATCGAGCTCGCAGTCGATGAGGTTCTGGAGTTCCGCGATCTGCTTCCCAACACCCTCGGCGGCGAACCCTTCCCCGCAACCACGACGATCGAGATCCTCGACCTTGTCGACGATGACGGCTGCGTCGCAATTCAGGTGCGCGTCGTGCCTGACGCCGAGGCCTTCATCCCAATCCTCATGGAGAGTCTCCGCCAGGCGTTCCCGGCCACAGCCACCGACACTGAAATAGAAGACGCTGCGGAGTCATTCGAGATCGAGAACCTCATCCTCGGCCAGTACGACTACGCGTCCGGATACTTCCGCAGCGTTACGGCCACACAGCGGATATCCGACGGGACAAGCGAACGCGTCGACACCAAGATCATTTCAGACGTCACAGACTGAAACGGGCGAGAACCGGGCGCACCTACACCAAGCCTCGCCGACTGGTAGTGCAAGCTTCGTGCCTACAACGTGCCTAGAACATCGGGGAACAGGGGGCGCGAGCGGGGTTCAGAGGTTCGACCGCAATCCCCCGAAAACCACCACCTACCAGGGAAAACGCTGGTCAGCCGCCGATCGCGCCAAGCCGGCCGGGCAGCTTCCCAAGCTGAATACGCGAGTTCGATTCTCGTCACCCGCTCTCCACGAAAGGCCTGTTCAGAGGGCTTGCTCCGCGCAGACGGTTCTCCTCGACCGGTAGGCGACACGGTCTCGTGGCCCGGTCCCACCGAGACCAGATGGGCGAGATCACCGGCGCAGGACTCGCCGATCGGACACCACCTCGTCGGTTCACGACCGTCGCCCGGGTCGCAGGACCTGTTCACGGCTCTCTACGTGGCGCCGATCGGGCCGTTCAACCCTGCGGAGGCATCATCCCGACGGGCTCGAGACGGGTGAGATCGTCGGCCCGCGTCATTTCGTCGACGATCGCCTCGAGGGCCTCGCGGCGCGCCGCCGGATCCCGGCGGTCGACCGCGAGATTGGTGAGCTCGCCGGGGTCGACGTCGAGGTCGTAGAGCATCTCGAACCCGTCGGAATCGCGCGTGTAGCGGTGTGTGGCAGTGACGACGGTGCGCGTCCGGAGCGGGAAGGTCCCGACGATCGGGTTGAGCGGGAAGTCATCTTCGATCAGGACGGCGTCCCGCACGCTGGCCGACGGGTCGGCGAGCACAGGGGCGAGCGAGGTGCCCTGCATTCCGTGGAAGGGGTCGACGCCGCAGAGATCGAGCAGCGTGGAGGGCACATCGACGCTGGCGGCGAGGCTCGCGGTGCGCCCGGCGGGCCGACGCGGGTCGACGATGACGAGCGGCGTGCGGATGCAGCCCTCGAAGTGCATCGAGCCCTTCAGCAGGAGGCCGTGGTCGCCGCCCATGTCACCGTGATCGCTCGTGAACACGATGATCGTGTCGTCGTCGGCGCCGAGCCGGTCGATGGTGGCAAGGATCCGGCCGACGCCGTGGTCGATCGCCTCGATCATGCCGTAGGTCGCGGCGGTGGCTGCCCGCAGGATCTCGGGCGTCGGTCCGAAGGGCAACACCCAGGGGCGACGCCCGTCGTTGTCGACCGAGAACCCGCGGAACCGCCGCAGGTGGGCGGGCCAGTCGTCGCCGGGATCGTCGAACGTGGCCGGCAGGTCGATCTCGTCGGGGTGATGGCGGGAGAACCACGGTTCGGGTGGTGCCATCGGATGGTGTGGGTCGGGAAACGAGCACCAGACCATCCATGGTTCGCCGGCCGCCTCCGCCTGCTCGATCGCGTCGATCGTGCGCTCGGTGACGAACGACGTGGACGACGCCTCGTCGGGGATCGGCGCCGCCTGGATCTGCCACCACAGCGGTGACCGTCCGGGCGACGGGGCCGCCGGGTCGAGCCCCGCTCGCAGGATGTCCGGGTCGGCGCCGCGCTCGACGGCCCATCGGAAGTCGTGCCCCGCGGAGAAGAGGCCATGGCCGACCGTGAACTCGGCGCGGTCGAAACCGTAGAAGTCGGTGATCTCGGGCGGCTCACCGTCGAGGTACCGCTCGGGGTGTTCGAGCGTGTCCCAGCCGTCGGCGAAGGGCGACCACGCACCCGGGATGCCGAGGTCGAGCACCGAGTCCTTGCTCTCGCCGTGTTGGAGGTGCGACTTGCCGATCAGGGTCGTGCGCCACCCCTCGTCGCGCAGGCGGCCGACGAAGGTCGTCGCGTTGATCGGCAACGACCGGTCGTTGAACACCACCCGGTGGGCCGACGGCATGCGCCCGGTCATCAGCGTCGAGCGGTTCGGCATGCACACCGGGTTGTTGACGTAGGCCCGATCGAACACCGTGCCGCGAGCGGCGAGGGCGTCGATGTTCGGGGTCTGCACCACTCGGTTGCCGGCGAAGCCGAGGTGATCGGCCCGGAGCTGGTCGCAGATCACGAACAGCACGTTCGGCCGGCGGACGAGCCGGTCCTCGGGACGGGTCACGTCACCCGTCAACGGGATCGGTGCGTTCGTCATCGCGGTCCTCGGTGACCCGACCGGCGATCACTTCGAGCGCTCGGCCGAGTGCACTCGCTTCGCCGACACCCTCCGCTCGCCAGGCGACGTGTTGATCGGGTCGGACGAGGAGCGCGCCGTCGACGCCGACCTCGCATCGCGTTCGCCACTCGTCGAGCGGTGGCGTGTCGATGCCCACCCGCACGAGCAGGACCGGCGCCCCGTCGAGCGCTGCCGCCCACTGCTCGTGGCGACCGAAGGAGACGAGGATCGGCCGATCGACCGGAACCAGGTCGAGCGTGGAAGTGCCACCGACCCGGTCGAGCCAGGCATGGGGCAGCCGGGCGCCCGGGCGGGCCGTGGGCTCGTACTCGCTGGGCGAGCCCGGGTCGGGCAGGGTGCCGTCGGGAACGACGGCGCCCTCGGCGTAGACGTAGCCGAGCTGCAGGCCCAACAGGTCGAAGTGCTCGCGCTGGAGCTCCACGGCGGCGGCGATCCGGTCGGCGAGCACCGGATCGGCGAGCGACGCGTGCATCCGCTCGCTGGTGGGCTCGACGTCGGTGCCGAGAGCCGCCGACAGCTCGAACAGCTTGGACGCGTTGGTGAGCGACTGGTGGGCGTTGTCGCGGGCGACGGGGAGACGCTCGTCGGCGTAGCTGTCGAGCAGGCGGGTCGACGCGCGTCCGTCGACGACCGCGGCGATCCGCCACATCAGACCGTGGACGTCCTGCACGCCCGAGTTGAGGCCGAGCCCGCCGGTCGGCGGGAAGCGGTGCGCGGCGTCACCGGCCAGGAACACCCGGCCCGCACCCATCGACTCGGCCGTCTGCGAGCTCATCCACCAGGTGCCGACCCCGAGGATCTCACCGTCGAGCGCCGCCCCGGCCGCCCGGTCGACGATGTCACGGCAGCGCTCGTCGTCGTAGTCGTCGACCGATTCCGAGGCCGGGTCGATCGCGTGCATGAACACCCAGTCGGACTCGACGTCGTGCGCGACGAACACGCCACTCGCCGTCGGATCGAGCACGAAGTGGAGCACGGCGGGCCGCTCGGCGGTCAGGGCCCGCAGGTTCGCGCCGAAGTGGATCATCACGTAGCACTGCAGGAGCGGAGGCCCCTGCAGCTCGATCCCGAGCTGCTTTCGGACCCGACTGCCCGCCCCGTCACATCCGACGACGAACCGACTGCGGACACGGAGCGCCGCACCGCTCGACAGGTCGGTCACCTCCGAGAGGACCACCTCGTCGCCCTCCTCGGAGTGCTCCCACCGGTGGCCGTACCGGAGCTCTGTGCCGGGCGCGGCCCGCAGCTCATCGGCGAGGATCGGCTCGAACCGGTGCTGCGACAGGTTGCGCAACGGCGTGGGTGTGTAGTCGAGACACGCGTCGCCCTGTCGTTCGAACGGCAGCCGGCCGATCAGGTCGCCGGTGAGGCGGGTCACGAAGTTCACGTGGCCGGCGTCGGCGCGGTCCTTGCCGGCGGCATGGATCCGCTCCATGTCGAGCCCGGCCTGGCGACAGATCTCGTAGGTCCGAGCGTTGACGACGTGCGCCGCCGGCGCCGTCTGCGGACCGTCACGGCGCTCGACCACGAGCGCCGTGAGCCCGTGGCGGGACGCGAGGATGCCGCCGAGCATCCCCACCGGCCCGGCCCCCACGATCAGGACGTCGACGTCGACATCAACGGTCGTTTCGGTGTCGGCCATCAGAACAGCCCGTCGTAGCTGCCGCCGTCGAGCTGGAGGCTCTGACCCGACAGGTAGCCCGCCTGCGCGGAGCAGAGGAAGGCAAAGGCGTCACCGAACTCCGATGGGCGGCCGAGGCGACCGGCCTTGATCGACGCGATCTGTTCGGCGCGGGCCTCGTCGAAGGAGATCCCCCTGAGCGCCATCACCAACTCGGCCATCTGTTGCTGGCGTCCGGTGTCGAACCGCTCGGGGAGCAGCTGGTTGACCGTCACGTTGTGCGCCACGACCTCCTTCGAGAGCCCCTTGAGAATGCCGGCGAGCCCGAGCCGGGTGCCGTGCGAGAGGCTCATCAACGGTTTCGGGGTCTTCACCATCGCGGAGCTGACGGCGACGACCCGGCCGAAGCCGCGCTCGACCATGCCCGGCACGACCCGCTGCAGCAACGCGACCGGCCCGACGACTGCCTGGCGGAATGCACCGCCGAGTTGCTCGTCGGTCAGGCGCGAGAACGGCGTCGGAGGCGGGCCCTCACCGTTGAGCAGCACGATGTCGGGCTCGGCGCAGACCGCGAGCAGGGCGTCGTGCACCTCGGCGGTCGACGAGTCGCCGACCACGCCGGTCACGTCGACGTCGTACGCGGCGCGCAACTCGGCGACGGCGGTGTCGACGTCGGCCGCGTTCCGTCCGTTGACAACGACGTGGACGCCCTCTCGGGCGATGCTCTCCGCACATGCGCGACCGAGGCCGCGACTCGACCCCAGCAGGACGGCGCGTCGCCCGGCGATTCCGAGGTCCATCGCTACCCCTCCGCTCGCCGGCCGTCGAGGCGGGCCCGGAAGGCCGCCTTCCAGTCGTCGAGCGGCTGGAACTCGCGGTCTCCCTCGATCCGAGTGCGGGTGGTCGACTCGACCGTGGCATCGTCGGCCGACAGATCGAGTTGATCGGCGAAGGGCTGCGCCACGTGGAACGGACTGTCGACGAAGCACTCGAGGCCGTTGCCTTCGGGGTCGTTGAAGTAGAGCGACCAGGCATTGCCGTGATCGATCGGGATCACGCCCTCGACGCCAGCGGCGTCGAGCTCGGCGCCGATCGCGCGCAGGTCGTCGAGGTCGCCCGTCCGGAACGCCATGTGGTCGGTCATCACGAACTGGTGGTCGGGCTGGGGCATCCCCGACACGAAGACGAGCTGGTGGTGCTCACCCGGGTCCTGGGAGATGAACGCCATCTCGCCATCGCCGACCGCACCGCGATTGGTGACGACGAAGCCGAGCACATCGCAGTAGAAGTCGAGCATGGCGTCGAGGTTGCGGACGGCGACCGTCGCGTGGCTCAGCGAGAGCCGGGTGGGGGTGTCGGACATGAGGGTGGGTCCTCTCTTTCAGCGGTCAGCAGACGTGGTGGTCGCTGATACGGACGCAACGGTTGGTGAGCGTGCCGATACCGTC
Source organism: Acidimicrobiales bacterium (assembly GCA_041394245.1). Taxonomy (NCBI): domain Bacteria; kingdom Bacillati; phylum Actinomycetota; class Acidimicrobiia; order Acidimicrobiales; species Acidimicrobiales bacterium. The sequence continues at coordinate 611,986 of JAWKIR010000003.1, read as the reverse complement.
GATGCGGGTGGTGACGACGGCACCGTCGGCGAGGAACTCCCCCCGGGCGGCGCCGATCCCGTCGGGCGTACCGGTGAAGATCAGGTCGCCGGTCGAGAGCGTCGTCACCCGCGACAGGTACGACACGAGGGTCGGGACATCGAAGATCATCTCGTCGATCGTGGCGTTCTGGCGGACCTCGCCGTCGACCTCGGTGACGATCCGCAGCCGATCGCGATCGACCGTGTCGGGCGAGACCATGACCGGTCCGATCGGCCCGAACGTGTCGAACGACTTGCCCAGATCGAAGTGCGGCGGTGTCGCCGCGAACTGGACCGCCCGGTCGGAGATGTCCTGGCCGACCGTCAGGCCGACGACATGGTCCCACGCGTCCGACGGGTCGATGTCTCGACCACCGCGGCCGATCACCACGACGAGCTCGCCCTCGTAGTCGACGAGGTCGCTGCGCATCTCGATGTCGGCGGTCGGGCCGACGAGGCACGAGGGGAACTTGGTGAACACCAGCGGGTTGACCGGCACCTCCATCGATCCCTCCTCGGCGTGCGCCTGGTAGTTGAGACCGATCGCGTACACGTTGCGTGGTCGGGGAACCGGCGGACCGAGGCGGGCGGGGTCGAGGCGACCACCCGGCTCGTGGGCATCGACCGTGGCGGCCAACTCGGCCAGCCGTTCGGGGAAGCCGAGTACCGTCATCGGGTCGGGACCGAGGTCGCCGTTCGACACGGATTCGAGGTCGTACCAGTGTTCACCGTGGACCAGTGCGGCACGACCGTCGACGTTGGCGAGCACGAAACTCATGATCCCCCGCCCATCACCGCCGACGCAGCCGGTGCGTGCTTGCCGGCGCTCCACCCCTGTGACGCGAGGTGGCGGTCGGCCGCGTCGAGAGCCGGTGGCTCGAGTTCGGTGGCGAGGCTGTCGTTCCAACGGTTGAGGAAACCGAACAGGGCACAGACGGCGAGGATGGCCGCGATCTGGTCGTCGTCGAAGTGGCGACGACACGCCTCGACATCGGCGTCGGCGACCTGGTTGGGATGCTGGCCGGCATGGAAGGCGAGGCGCAGCGCCGCTCGTTCGGCGTCGTCGAACCGTTCGCTGGTCTCGAACGACCACAGGTCGGCGAGACGCTCGGGTGATGTCCCGAGGCGCTCGGCGTGGGCGATCGTGTGGGCCTGGCAGTACCGGCAGCCCGACGCCGCGCTGGTCACGTTCGCGACGAGTTGGGCCAGCTGCTCCGAGATCAGACCGCTCCCGAGAACGGTCACGGCCAGGGCGGCGTAGCTCTCGAGCAGGCCCGGCACGCGAGCCATCGTCCTCGACGTCTCGGGGACGAAGCCGAGGATCTGCTCGTACGCCTCGAAGATCGGCGCGTGGGCGTCGAGCTCGCCGGCCGGTGGTGGTGCGATGCGACTCGGCATCGGACGTCCTTTCTACTGGTCACTTGACAAGGCAACATAGGCGCAGGCAGATTGGCTTGTCAACTGAACAGCGAAAGCGGGGAACGACCCATGGAACGAATCGAAACCGACGTGCTCGTGGTCGGCGCAGGCCCGGCGGGCCTCACCATGGCGGCGCTGCTCGCGCGCCTGGACGTCGACGCCGTCACGCTCACCAAGTACGGCACCGCCGACGCCCCACGAGCACACATCACGAACCAGCGGGCGGTCGAGATCCTCCGCGACCTCGGCATCGAGGACGCCGTACAGGCGCGAGCATTGCCGCACCACCAGATGGGCACGCAGGTGTTCGCGACGGCGTTCGCCGGGCGGGAGCTGTCCCGGAAGATGACCTGGGGCGCCGGCGACGATCGCATCGGCGACTATCGGTCGGCGAGCCCGACGGCGATGTGCAACGTCGGCCAACACGTGCTCGAGCCGATCCTGCTCGCTCGCGCCGTCGAGCTCGGCGCCGACATCCGCCACCACCACGAGGTCGTCTCCGTCACCCCGTCGGCCGACGGCAGCCGCGTCAGGTCGATCGTGCGACCGCGCGACGGCGGCCCCGAGTTCGCCGTCGACGCCCGCTACGTCATCGGCTGTGATGGGGCCCGAACCGTGGTCGGACGCGACGGCGGGTTCGAGTTCGAGGGCCGAGCCGGGAAGGGCCACGCCGTGACCGTCTGGATCGAGGCCGACCTCGAGCGCTACACCGCCCACCGTCCGGGCGCGCTGTTCGTCACGGTGACACCGGAGAGCGACGACTTCATCGGTGTCTGGACCTGCGTCGAGCCCTTCCACGAGTGGAGCACCATCTTCCTCCGCCCGGGACTTGCGCAGAACGACCTCGACGAGTCGGCGGTGATCGACAGCGTTCGCGCCGCGATCGGCGACGCCGACGTGTCGTTCTCGATAAAGCGGGTGAGCCCCTGGGAGTTCAACCATGTCGTCGCGGCCACCTACCGACGCGGGCGCCTACTGATCGCCGGCGACGCTGCGCACCGTCACCCGCCGGCGAACGGCCTCGGCTCGAACACGTCGATGCAGGACGCCTACAACCTCGCGTGGAAGCTGGCCCTCGTCCTACGCGGCCGGGCGGGCGACGGCCTTCTCGACTCCTACGACGCCGAGCGGCAGCCGGTCGGCCGCCAGATCGTCGACCGCGCCAACCAGAGTGTCGACGAGATGACCGAGTGGTTCGCCGCCGTCGGGCTCGGCCCCGGGATGACCGACTCCCAGATCGACGAACGTCTGGCCCACCTGTTCGGCCCCGACGGCGCGTCCGACCGTCGCGGCGTGCTGCACGCACTCGAGCTGATGGACGGCCAGTTCAACGCCCACGGCGTCGAGATGGGGCAGCGCTACGCGTCCGCCGCGATCGTGCCGGACGGTCGCGTGTCGGCGCCGACCCGCGACCCCGAGCTCCACTATGAGCCGGCCACGGACCCCGGCTGTCCGCTGCCCCACGTGTGGCTGACCCGAGACGAGCACGAGATCTCGACCCTCGACGTGTGTGGCTACGACCGGTTCACGCTGTTGACCGGCGCGTCCGGTTCCGCCTGGGCTGACGCGGCGATCGCGGTGGGTCGCGAGTTCGGCGTCGACATCGCGCCGGTGACGGTGTCGCTCGGCCACGAGTTCAACGACGCCTACGGCGACTGGGCCCGCCGGCGCAGCGTGGACGACGCCGGTGCGCTGCTCGTGCGACCGGACCGGATCGTCGCCTGGCGCAGCACCTCACTCCCGCCCGATCCGACCGACACGCTCCGTGCTGTGATGGCGCAGATCCTCGACCGCTCCGTGCCCGCCGGCACCGGGTCGGCCGACCACGAAGCCCCCATAGGATCCTCATGGTGACCACTCGGGCCGAACAGCGGGAGACGACGCGGCGACGAATCGTCGATGCCGCGATCGACGCGTTCGCCGAGAACGGCTACGACGGCGCCGGAACTCGCGACATCGCCGCGCGCGCCGATGTCACCCAGGGCCTGCTCACCTACCACTTCGCGGCGAAGGTCGACCTGTGGCGTGCCGCCGCCGACCAGCTGTTCGCGGATCTCGCCGCACACGTGCCGCCGGTCGACCCCGACGCAGGCGACGAAGGCATCCGTTCGGCGGTTCGCTCCTACGTCCGGTTCTCCGCGGAACGCCCACAGCTCTGTCACTTCATGGTCGACGCCGGTCGATCCGACGGCGACCGCATGCGCTGGCTCGTCGACACGCACGTGCGTCCCTGGCATGCCCAGATCGCCCCGCTGGCCGACGGCGAGGAGTTCGCGCCCCATCTGCACTACGCGCTCGTCGGGGCGAGCTCGTTGTTCTTCGCGCTCGCCCCCGAGAACGAGCGGCTCAGCGGTCGAAGCCCGATGGACCCGGAAGTGATCGGGCGCCACGCCGACTTCGTCGCTCGGCTCTTCGTTCCCTGAGTGCCCGAACGCCCGGTTCAGCGGCGGGGATCGCGGCCGTTCCACGCGACGAGGCGGTCGATGGCCGGGGCATCGTCGGGGAGCGTGACGGCCTCGGCGAACGGCACCGCGACCTCGTCGAGCCCCATCGCCATGGAGATCTCCTCGAAGAGCGCGAGGCGGTTCTCGGCGGGGAGGATGTCACGCGCGGCCAGCGCTGCGGCGACGACGGTGTCGTCCCATTCGGGTTGTTGGCCGGTTGCGGTGGCGAGGTCCCACGTGTGGACCGTCAGCTCGGAAAGGTAGGACGCCAGGATGTCGGCGCCGGTGCCCTGGATCCACGGCAGCGCCATGGGCTGTTCGAGCACGGCGTCGTCGCGCCACGCCTCCGCAGCGCGGCGGGCCGCGCTCGTCCATGCGGCGGACCAACCGTCGTCGGGTGCAGGCGTCTCGGTGACCGCGAACGGGTCCTCGCCCCGCCCGAGCGCGGCGATCCGGTCGAGCACGCCGACGAGGTGCGTGATCATGGCGCGCACGTCCATCTCCGAACACGGGGTGGGGGCGGTGAGCTGGTCGGGCCGGACGCCGGCGACGACGGACCCGCAGGTGGCAACCGCACGGTCGAGAATCGGACGGGGGTCGGTGTGGTCATGGGTGGTCGAGTTGATCGGTGAAGTCATGTCGCCATCCTTGTCACGGTAAACCGGTCAGACCATGACCGGTTTGCTGTGAAAGTATCGCCGAGTGCGGACCGACCGGCTGGTGGCCATCCTCCTCCTGCTGCAGCAGCGCGAGCAGGTGACCGCGGCAGAGGTCGCGCGGGAGATGGAGGTCTCCGAGCGCACGGCGCGCCGCGACCTCGAAGCGCTGGCCATGGCCGGGGTGCCCGTGTACTCCGTACAGGGACGCGGCGGCGGCTGGCGCCTCGTGGGCGGCGCCCGCACCGACCTGTCGGGGTTGACCGCGAGCGAGGCCCGCGCCCTGTTCCTGGTCGCCGGTCCGGCCTCGGCGGCAACGCCGACGGTGAAAGCCGCGCTCCGCAAGCTCGTGCAGGCCCTGCCCGAGCCGTTCCGGGTGGAGGCCGAAGCAGCCGCGGCGTCGATGGTGGTGGACTCCCAACGTTGGGGGTCCGGTCCGATCGAGCATCGACCACCCCGCTTCCTCGACGAGCTCCAGGACGCAGTGATCCGCGGCGTTCAGGTGCGCCTCGGCTACGTCGATCGCACGGGCAACGAAACCGAGCGAACCCTCCATCCCCTGGGCATCGTCGCCAAGGGTCCGACGTGGTACCTCGTCGCCAACACCGACGCCGGCCGACGGACCTTCCGTGTCGACCGCGTGTCGTCGGTCGATCCGACCGGCGATCCCGTGCACCGACCCGACGACTTCGACCTTGCCGAGAGCTGGCGCGAGATCGCCGACGAGGTCGATCGCAAGCGAACACCCCTCGAGATCCGGGCGACATGCTCCCCAGAGGGGATCGGCCTGCTCCGGATGATGCTCGGCGGTCGCCTCGAGGTGGGTGGTTCCACGAGCGACGGCCGCATCGAGGTCGTGATCCGTGGCCACAACGAGTACGCGCTCGCCGGCGAGCTCGCGGGGCTGGTCGAATGGCTCGAGGTGACCGGCCCTGCGGGTGTGCGGGACCAGCTGGCCTCGATCGGTGCCGCGCTGGTCGACCGGTACCGCTGAAGCCGGTCACGAGGCGTGTCGGCGCCGATGGCACGGCGAACACCGGACCTCCAGCTCCTCGACGAGCGTGTGCTGCGACTCCTGGTAGCTCGGGACGTGGTCGAACACGAGGAGGTCGGTACGTCCGCAGTCTCGGCACGCGGGCTCGCGCGCGGTGACGACCCGCTTCTGACGGGTCGTCGGATGGCGTTGCCGGCCGGACGCGTTGACGGGGCGGGACTCGGCATCGTGGATCAGCGCCCGAAGGAACGAGTCGGGAGCGATCCGTTCGACGACCGACCCGGGGATCGGTGTGCCGTCGTCGAGCGTGCAGCCATCGCCCCGAACATGGAGTACGACCTCGACGATCGATCCCGAGCCGCCCTGGGTGAGCAGCGTGTGGAGTGCGTCGACCTTCTGCTGCGCCAGGGTCGGCCACGCGTCCGCGGACGCGTGGCCCGGGCGAGGTGGGTTGCGCATCACGAGCGTGTCGAGCGCAGCCGACCACGCACCTGCGACGAGCGGCGGGAGGTTCATCGTCACTGTCGTCATGCCGTCGGGTTCCACCCGCTCGCGGATGGCGCGCCGGCGCTGCTGGTGGGCATCGAGATCCTCGGGATCGCAGTTTCGGCCCATCCATGCCGCCAAGGCACGGCCGAGCTCACCGGCAGCGACGTCGCACGCGATCTCCAGCAGCTCTCGCTCGTTGTCGGGGGTGGCGACCCGGGAGAGGGTCCGCAGCTTCGAGTAGGAGATGACGCCCGACGCGAACGCATCCGCGGACGCGGGCAGGGTGCGCAGTTGCCGGCCGATCCGGATCCATTCGCGCACCGTCGCCACGTCGACGTCGGCGATCGCCGCGAGATGGTGCGCGGCGGTCGGTGACCCGGCCACCACCCATTCGGTCGAGTCCGCGAACGCCGCGGCCAGGTCCACGATGCGAACCAGGCTGCGACTCCAGACATCGGTGAGTGATCGGAACCGATCGGCGAGCGATCGGGTGTCTTCTGTCGGCGATGGGGCGACGGGCATGAGCGGGCTCCAGACAACGAGTCGTCGTGATGGACCGCCCAGAGATGCCATTCGAGATGACCTTCGGTACCGCGTGGCGAAGTGGGTTGGTCGAGCTCCGCTCGACCCAGCGTAGAGAGGGGGTGTGACACGCAGCGAGGGGGGCGACAGGCAAGGCGGTCCACAACAGGGCGATCGACGCGTCCGCGGACGCGTGGCGGGAACCAGCTGGCCGGCCGCGTCGTCGGACCAACATGGCCAATCCGTGGAAGCTGTCCTCCCTCCTGCTCGCGTTCGCGCTGCTGGGGGTCGCCTGTGGCACATCGGACACCGCGACACCCACCGCCGACCGCCTGCCGGTCGACCCGGTGGCCCCCGCCGAGGAGTGGGTGGCGGGCGTCAACGCCGCGGGTTGGGGATTCCACCGGAGTCTCGAGGGCAACGCGGTGTCGAGCCCCGTCAGCATCGGCACGGCCTTCAGCCTCGCCCGGGCCGGCGCATCGCCCGACACCGGCGCAGTCCTCGATCGGATCTTCGGGTTCCCTGCCGCCGGCAACGACGCGGCCGCCAACGCGGTCGATCTCCGTCTCTCCGCCTCGTCGGTCGAGCCGACGACCCTCGAGGTCGCAAACCGGCTGTTCCCCGATGAACAGTTCTCACCCCTCCCGGCCTTCCTCGACACCGCGGCGGGCGACTACGGGGCGACGATCCAGCCAGTCGACACCACCGACGGTGCCGCGGCCGCCGACACCATCAACGGGTGGGTGTCCGACACCACGAGGGGCCTGATCCCGACCATCGTCGACGAGGGGTTCGTGCAAGGTCAGCGGCTCGTCCTCGTCAACACCGTCTACCTGAAGGCCGACTGGGCCCAGCCGTTCCTGGCCGAGCTCACCACCGACGACGAGTTCACGACGGCCGACGGATCCGAGGTGACGACGCCGTTCATGCACGACCATGATCCGACCACCCGCCGGTTCGTCCGGCTCGATGCCGCCGACGCGGTCGAGCTCCCCTACGAGGGCGACGAGCTCGCGATGTGGCTGATCGTTCCCCACGAGACCGATGGACTCGAAGCGGTCGAGGCGTCACTCGACGCCGAGTCGTTCGCGAACCTCCGCGAGACGGCGGTCGAGGGCCTCGTCGACCTCACCATGCCCAAGTGGGAGCAGACCCTTCCGCCCACCGACCTGTTCGAGTGGCTCTGCCCCCTCGACTTCTGCGCCGGCGCCCCCTTCGAGGGCATCGCCCCCGACATCGCCATCACCGGGGCGCTCCACGGCGCCAAGGTCGTCGTCGACGAGAAGGGCACCGAGGCCGCGGCGGCAACCGCACTCGGCTTCGCCGACTCCGGACCGCCGCCCGCCGATCTCACTGTCGTCGCCGACCATCCGTTCACCTGGGCGATCGTCCACCAGGACACGGGTGCGATTCTCTTCGTGGGGCGTCTGCTCGACCCGACCACCTAGTCTCGAGCGCATGGAGCCGTGCCCGGTCGAGGTCCGACATGCGTCGATGATCCACCGCTGGGACCAACTGACCTTCCTGCACTGGTCCTACGACCCCGACGTCGTCCAGCGGCTCCTGCCCGAGGGCCTGACGGTCGACACCTTCGACGGCCGAGCCTGGGTGGCCCTCGTGCCGTTCGAGATGGAGGTGCGACCCCCGCGTGGCCCGGCGCTCCCGTGGATCTCCCACTTCTGGGAGACCAACGTCCGCACCTACGTCATCGCACCCGACGGCACCCGTGGGGTCTGGTTCCTGTCGCTCGATGCCGCCCGCCTCGCCGCCGTGGTCACGGCGCGGACAGTCTACCGCCTCCCGTACCACTGGTCGGCGATGTCGCTCGAACGAGTGGGCGACACCGTGACCTACACCAGTCGCCGCCGATGGCCCGGACCCCGCGGTGCCAGTTCACGGGTGAAGGTGCGGATCGGCGAGCCCTGTGAACCGGATGAGATCAGCGAGCTCGAACACCACATCACCGCGAGGTGGCGCCTCTACAGCATGACCCAGCGGGGCCTGCGCGCCGCACTCGCCGAACACTCGCCGTGGCCCCTGCACCGGGCCGAGGTCCTCGAACTCGACGACGAACTGCTGACGGCGGGCGGGCTTCCGGCGCCGACCGGTGACCCGATCTGCCACTGGTCGCCGGGCGTAGAGGTGCGCATCGGCGTACCCCGTCGGGTCCCGACCGCCTGAGCGGTCGCGGGATCAGCGGGTTCGAGCCGATCGACGAGTTGGGCGAGCGTCGAGGATCTGCTTCTGCACCGTCACGTCGAGCGCGGTCGTCGGTTCATCGACGATCAACAGCATCGGATTGCACGCAAGGGCGATCGCGATCACCTGTCGGCCCCGAGATGGAACCGGATGGCCTCCGTCAGGTGGGTGCCGATCCTCTTCACGGGATTCAACGAGGTCATCGGATCCTGGAAGACCATCGCCATCTGGGTCCCCCAGAAGTGGCGGGCATCGGCCCGGGAGAGGTTGTGCACGCCACGGCCGGCGAACTCGACCCGGCCGCCGTCGATCGAACCGTTGCGAGCGAGCCGAGCGTCTCCCCGGAGCGAAGGTCGAACGAGACGCCGTCGACGGCTCGCAAACGCCCGCGATCGGTGGCGAAACCGGTCCTCAGACCCTCTACCCGCAACAACGGATCGCTCTCGCCATTGCCCGTCACACCATTGCCTCTCACACCATTGGCCCCCACGACGACCTCTTGGTGAACGGTGTCGAACCGTTGCTACTCGGCACCGAGAACCCGATGCGGCTGCATCACGTGGATGGGGACGGTCACCCAGAGCGCCGTCGCCACTGCGGCCAGCCGTCCTCGCTCGTCCACGAGGGCGGCCTCGGTGAAATGCTTGCGGCCCGCTCCACCGGTTCGCCGGGACACGAGTTGGTAGTCACCGTCGCCACGGACCCGGTCACGGATCTCGACCGAGAGCTCGGCGGTGACCACCGCCTGATCGAGCCCCACCGCAGCCAGGGCGGGAAGGCCGGTCGGGCAGTCGAGCGCGGCCCAGACCATCCAGTGGGGAACCTCGCATCCGACTCCCGGAAGCCACGAGGTCGCGAGGATCGACGACTCGGGCACCGGCCCGGGACGCAGGCCGAGACCGGTACCGTCGCCCCGCTCAGGGCCGCATGCGAAACAGGTCGGGGCGACGTGGTCGCCGTCGCGACCATCGAGCCAACCGGCTTCGGCCGCGGCAACGTCGGCCCGCGACAGACGACCAAAGGGACCGGTCCGCAGTGGCTCCGCCAGCGTCCGCACACTGGCGACCGGGCCGGCAGAACCGACGACCCTGACCGTCGAGCCGACACGGGTGGCAGCCAGTGGTTCGTCAAGAGGGATTGGTGACTCGAAGCGAACCGACGCTCGCGCTCCGTCGACGAGCTCGGCGAAACGTCCGCCGCACACGCCGCCATGCCCCGAGTTGGCGGGACCGTTGAAGGCCGGGTCGATGGTGATCCGGGAATGCCGGGGAGTGGTGATGCATCTCATGGCGCCACCGTGCCTGAACAGCGGAAACGGGTCTTGGAGACCGGCTGGAGATGGTCTTCAGACTCTCTCCAGGGATTCTTCAAGACTCACCGGTTCCGGGGCCGCACCATGGGCCACATGACGAGCACCGGCACACAGCAGCACACGACCACGGCCCCCGACGACGGCTGGCGCGACGCCGGCGCCGCCTGGGGTCATGCCGCCCTCGACTGGGCCTACCTCTTCGAGCCCTACAGCCGTGACGCCACCGAACACGTCTTCGCCACCATCGGCGTTGGGCCGGGCACGGAGCTCTTCGACCTCGCCTGTGGGTCCGGCTACGCCACCGCCCGTGCCGCTCGGCGGGGGGCGAACGTCACCGGCCTGGACGCCTCGCTCGAGCTCCTCGATATCGCCCGGCGCCGAACGCCCGGCGGCCGCTTCGACGCCGGCTCGATGTTCGCCCTTCCCTACGACGATGCGGGGTTCGACGTCGTCACCAGTTTCAACGGCATCTGGGGCGGCTGCGAGGTCGCGATGGCCGAAGCCAACCGGGTGCTGAAGCCCGGCGGGATGATCGCCGTGACCTTCTGGGGTCCCGGCGACAAGCTGGACTTCCGCGACATGTTCATCACCCTCGGCGGCGCCACCGCTTCCACCAAGGACGAGATGATCGGCCTGGCCTCGATCGGTGCGCCCGGTGTGGCCGAGACGATGTTCGCCGATGCCGGCTTCGAGATGGTCGAGCGGGGCGCCACCCAGGCCCTGCACGAGATACCCGACACCGAGGCGATGTGGAGGTGCCTGCGATCGCCCGGGCTGATGAAGCCCGCCCTCGACCTCCTCGGGGAGGAGGCGCTGCGTGCGCTCCTCATGGCGACAGTCGACCCGTTCCGGGCCGCCGACGGCTCGTACCGCGTCGTCAACGAGCTCACCCACGTCATCGGTCGCAAGGCCGCCTGACCGGGATCACCCAACCAATCAACCAACCAACCAACCACAGACAGAAAGCAGCAATCCAATGACCATCACCGAACCCAGCAACCAGATCAACGGCGTCGACGTCGAGCACCTGCTCCACGCCCGTGAGGTGCTGACTGGCGCCCCGCCGGCCGCCAAGTTCACCTTCCGGGCCACGAGCCAGTGGGTCGACGGCAACCAGGCGACCACAACGGTCGACGGCTTCTTCGGCCTCGGCGAGGAACAGGCCCACGCCCGCCCCCACACCGTCGTCACCGATCACCCGAGCCTGTTCGGCGCATCCGACGAGGGCGCCACCCCGCCCGAGTTGGCGATGATGGCGCTGGCCGGCTGTCTCACCGCCGGCATCGCGTCGATCGCCCAGAACTGGGGCGTCAAGCTCCACAAGGTCGCCGCCACGGTGGAGGCCGACATGGACATGCAGGGCATCCTCGGCATCGATCCCGATGTGCGCAACGGCTTCTCCGCCGTGCGGGTCGCCTACGACATCGACGCCGACACCGAGGACGCGACGGTCGAGGCGATCGTCGCCCAGAGCCAGAAGCGTTCAGCCGTCTTCGACATCTTCACCAACCCGACGGCCGTGACCGTCGAGGTCGTCTGATCCGTCGCCCACGGCACCACACGACGAAGGGAAGCGAGTCCCATGCACACGGACGTCACCATCATCGGGGCCGGTCAAGCCGGCCTCGCCATGAGCCACTGCCTCACCGCCGACGGGGTCGACCATGTCGTCCTCGAGCGCGGCGGTACGGCGAATGCATGGCGGACCGAACGCTGGGACTCGCTTCGCCTTCTCACCCCCAACTGGATGAGCCGGCTGCCCGGGTTCACCTATTCGGGGGCCGACCCAGACGGCTACATGACCGCCCGCGAGGTCGCTGACCACCTCGAGTCGTACCGGTCATCGTTCGGTGCACCCGTTCACCACGAAGCCTCGGTGGAGTGCATCACCCATGCCCGCGATCGGTTCCGACTACGGACAAGCACCGGCG
>JAWKIR010000001.1 GCA_041394245.1 Acidimicrobiales bacterium | reverse complement strand
ACCGGGATGACGTAGACCGTCGGCCACACGAAGCGCCGGTCCGTGGAGCCCATCCGACGTGCCCAGTACTCGACATCCACGACCTGGTAGGGCTCATCGTCGATGACGACGATCTCGTGCACGCGTGGCACGAACTGAGACCCCTCGGTGGTCTCGGTGCGGAAGAGGAGCTTGCCCTCGCAGGCGTACTCGACGTACGGCATTCGTAGAGCGCGCAGTCTACCACTTGTATATCTTTGGTCCGGATGATCTTGGCTCCGCCGGAGCTCCCGCCAGACCCACCAGACGTGCTCGATGTGCAGCATCCGAGCGACGTCTTGGGGGCCGACGGCGAGACCGTCGCCGACGGCAACCTCACGTTGCACTGGACCGCGCCGCCGGCGTGCCCGGACGGGGCGAAGGTGCTCACGACGGTGAGCCGCTATCTCTCCGAAGAGTCCAGGCCCGACGAGCCTCTCGCCGTCCACGGGCGCGTCGACCATGCCGCGGATCTGTGGACCCTGGAGCTCGTGCTCCAGCGCGGCGAGCATCAGTCACGCCGCAACCTCGAGGCCGGAACCTGCGATCTCCTGACCAAGGGGGCCGCCCTCGTCGTCGCCGTCCACATCGACGCGGTCGGGGCGAGCGCGCAGATCCGGGAGCTGGAGACGCCCGTGGTCGACGACGTCCCCACTCCCCCGGCGGCCGCGGTCGAGGTCAGCCGGTCACCTCCGCCCGAAGCCACAGTCACGGTGCGGCGACCTCCGGTCCGACCCCCGCCGCCGCCACCGGCCGTCGGTGGGGTGGTTCGAGCTGTGCTCACCGGTGGGGTCGGGGACGTGCCCCGCTTCCCCCACGGGTTTGCCGTCGCGGGCGGCGTGACCCTGTCGGCGTTTCGCATCGAAGGCCAGCTCGACTACGCCCCGCCGCGGCGCATCGACCATCCGGACAACGCCGACCTGGGCGGGCGGTTCCAAGCCGTGGCGGGTACCCTGCGCGGATGCTGGGCGCCTGTACAGGGTCGGTTCTCGTTCCCCTTATGCCTGGGGGCGCGCGTCAATGCGCTGCAGGGTGAAGGGCGCCAGGGCATTCGCCGCCCCCAGACGGTGTGGTCGCCGTGGGGCGCCATCGCCCTCGAGCCCGCGGTCGTGTTTTCCCCCATCGACCGCCTGGGAATCTTCGCGTCGGTGGGTGCGCTTGCGGCCTTCAACCGGCCCGCGTTCCGCCTGGGGCCCGAGCAAAACCCGATCTTCCGGGTTTCTGCGATCAGCGCCGTGGTCTCGTTCGGCTTGGAGGTAAACTTTTCCCCACGGAACTCGCGTCCGCGGTGAACGAAGCAACTGCAGTGGATTCGTTGGGAACGGCGGCGGAGTCGAGTGTGCATCTTGCGCTGCGGCGCAAACGGCGGCCACCCTCGTTCCGCGACGTATATCGCGCGCATCACGCGTACGTCTGGCGATGTCTCCTGAGGCTGGGTGTCGATGCGGCCACGGTCGACGACGCGGTCCAGGACGTGTTCATCGTCGTCCATCGCAAGCTCGACGACTTCGAGGGGCGAGCTGCCGTCAAGACCTGGCTCTTCGCCATCGCCCGACGGGTCGCCCTGC